>CAMNWW010000020.1 GCA_946566415.1 uncultured Lachnospiraceae bacterium
TCTACGGCAAGCCCGTTCAACTCTTTTTTGGTCCTGCGCGGGCTTCAGACAATGGAACTCCGTATGGAGCGTCATGGAAAGAATGGACTTGCTGTCGCAAAATATCTGGAGACGGTTCCTTATGTCAAGAAGGTATACTATCCGGGTCTTGAAAGTAACCCGCAGTATGAGCTGGCAAAAGGAATGCTAAGCGGAAATTTTGGCGGAATCATGGCTTTTGAACTGAAGGACGACATCAATGGAATGGACAGCTTTACCGCATGTAAGGAGGTGGTAAACGCTTTGAAGATTGCGTCTATCGCCGTGAGTCTTGGAGATCCGGGGACTTTGATCCAGCATCCGGCAAGTATGACGCATGCAAATATGTCAAAAGAGGCAAGGGCTGAGGCAGGAATCCAGGATAACTTGATCCGGCTTTCTGTGGGACTGGAAACGACAGAAGATATCATCGCTGATTTTGAGCAGGCATTCAAGATCCTTGAAAAATAACACAAGAGGCGGGGTACCTGAATGAATAACATTAAAATTGCGAATCTTTCATTTGCGTATAAGGACGCGCCGGACCATTTGATTTTAAAGAATATCGAAGCTTCGTTTGAGCAAGGTGAATTTGTCTGTATCCTTGGGCAGTCCGGGTGTGGGAAAAGTACCCTTCTGCGTCTGCTTGCAGGGCTTGATGCGCCTACGACCGGTGAAATAGCGATTGACGGACAGCAGATAAAGGGAGCGAGCCTTGACAGAAGCGTAGTTTTTCAAGACTATGGGCTGTTTCCGTGGATGACGGCAGGAGACAATATCATGCTGGCGCTGCAGCAGAAATATCCCAGACGTGATAAGAAGGAACTGAAAGAGATTACGCTTAATATGCTGGAAAAGGTTGGTCTGGAAAAGTCCGTTTTTAAGAAACTTCCTAAAGCGCTTTCAGGAGGAATGAAGCAGCGCTGTGCGATTGCAAGGGCGCTCAGCGTCGATCCGCCGATCTTTCTGATGGACGAGCCGTTCGGCGCGCTGGATGCGGTGACGAGGGCAAAGCTTCAGGATCTGCTGTTAGAGCTGTGGTCAAAGGAAACAGTGAAGAAAACAGTATTCTTTGTAACCCATGATGTGGATGAGGCGATACTTCTTGCGAATCGTATTATAATTCTTGGACAATCGCCGAGCAGTATCATTTTTGATAAGAAAATACCTGATTCTATCCATGCGGGACGTGAAGATGTATTTAATAATCCTGAGATTCTGAAACTCAGGAACGAACTGATTTATAACATCAATAAAGATGTGATTGAGCATTATTAGGCAGGCTGAAACGGAAAAACCATTAGGCATATAGAAATGGAGGAAATAAGGATGAAAAGAAAAATAGTAACACTTATGCTCGCGCTTGCAATGACGCTAAGTCTTGCAGCGTGCGGCGGCAAAGAAACTGAGGAGACGTCATCTCCGAAGGAAGAAACAGAGAAGAAAGAAGAGACTAAAGAAGAAAAAAAGGATGAAAATGCAGAAGTTCCGGAGACAACGAACATCAAATGGGCGCAGGGACTTTCTGGAAACGTATTCGTAACAATCGCACAGAAAGAGGGATATTTTGAAGAAGTAGGGCTTACTATTGAAGAAATCCCACTTGACAGCGGACAGCTTGAAGGCGTTGTAAATAAGCAGGTTGACATTGCTTCCAACTCTGGGACGAACAGACCGCTCCAGATGATCGCGGCGGGCGACGATATGGCTGTAATCGGCGGTTTCATGCTGGAAGGATGTATGCCTATCATCACTAAGGAAGAGACAGAGTGGAACGGGATCGAAGATTTCATAGGCAAGAAAGTAGCGGATACGGCAACTCGTTATCCTACCTGCACTAAACTTCTCGCGGCTGGGCATGACCCGGTAAATGATGTAGAGTGGATTGACATAAGCAACGATGCGGACAAGATTCCGGCTGTTTTGAGCGGAGAAGTGGATTATGCAGTGCTTGGAACCGGCCGTATGTATATGGCTGAAAACACCGAGGGTATTAAGATTGTAGGTTATTGTGACGATATCACGCCAGAATATTCTTGCTGCCGTATGGTTGCAAGAAAGACCTGGGTAGAAGAGAACCCGACGACTGTAAAACTTTTGAACGAAGCTCTGCTTCGTGCGCAGTGCTATTTTGAGACAAACAGGGAAGCATGTATCGATATGATGGCGGAAGAGCTTGACACCAACCGTGAGTATGTAGAAGCATACATGGGAAAAGAAGAGCACTACGAGTTAAATGTAGATACAGTAAGATCCGTGGTAATCGACACTTGGAATTATCAGAAGTCGGTAGGCCTGATCGATGAAAGTGTGGACGACAGCGTGATCGAAGAAGCTATTTACGGGGATATCTATAAGGCGGCTCTTGACGCCTGCGTCGAGAAATATCACGACGACGATCCTGATTTCTGGGATGCACAGCTTGCACTGTACGAGAAATATAAATAAAGGGAGAGGCCATTGTGGAAAAAGTTCAGAAAGTCTTGAAAAGCTATTGGCTTACGGCAGTTGTTATAGCTGCGGCGATAGGACTGTATGTATATATATCTGAAAATAAAATATACAGCACGATGATGTTCCCGGAGATAGACATGATTTGGGAGACGTTTCTGGAAAACAGAGACGTCATGCTTAAGAATTTGCTTGCGTCCATTCAGCTTTTGATTCCTTCTATATTCATTACATTGTTTACCGCACTTGCAATAGGAATCATTCTGGGGACGAACAAATTTTTGCGAAAAGCGCTGCATCCCATCATTTACGCATGCAGTTGTGTTCCGTCGATACTGATTTCTCCGTTCGTACTCCTGGTTATAGGAGATTTTTATAAAGCTTCTATCTTTCTGATTTTTTATGGGACGATATGGGCGACTCTTTTTGCGACGATAACGGGAATCGAGACGATCGACAAACGCTATTTTGACAATGCGAAGACGTTGGAACTAAAAGGGGTGAAGCTGATGACGAAGGTTATTCTCCCGGCCGCAAGCCCGAATATCATAGGTGGATTCGTGAATTCGCTCAGAAGTTCGTTCGTTATGCTGGTGTTTGCCGAGATGTACGGCGCTCAGTACGGTCTTGGATTCTATGTAAAACGATATTGTGAGTACGGTCTGTATCCGAACGTGTGGGCAGGATTCATTTTCATGGTGCTTATTTTGGTTATCACCATGCAGTTCTTTGAGCGTATTAAACAGTATTTGTTAAAGTGGACGGTATAGTATCATGGTCTTTTTTAAGAAAAACTGGAACAAGTAACAAATAAATTTTTATCCACGCCGATCTTTATAATGGATCGGCGTGAATTGTTGCGAGCAACCATTTCCAGGGAAGAATAACAAAAACTTTCGCTTCGAGAAAACCAATGACTAGAAAATAAACTTGAATTAATAAGACGGACATGGTATATTATAATACAAAGAGAAGGAAACCACAGAAGCGGCTACCCTTCAATGATTTTAGCTATTATATGTAACGGCCGTCAACGATTGCTGGTAGTTGGCGGCTAATTCTTTTTCTTGAAAATCTGGTGACACAGACTGACAAGAGTAACGACAAATATACAGAACTGAAATAAATCTGCATATGTTACGTTCATCGCTATCGCCCTCCTTTCTGTTGACGGAGGGCTTTTGACCCTCCAAAAAGGAAGAGTAAAGCCGCCGTTGGTTCTACGGTTTCCCATATCGACAATATAGCACGATATTCTCCATGTAACAAGAAATAAACTTTTCTTTTTTCACGTTTTGGGTAAAACGGATAAAACAGCAGATTTTCTTGCTAAACGTTCCTGCATTTGTTAAAATAAGGATAGTTTCAGCAAGTTTTTATCATGTCTCCATGAGGAGACGGGAAGGAAGGATAGAAAATGGCAGGTAAAGTTACGTTTGATTATTCCAAAGCGAATGTTTTTGTGAAGGAACACGAGATGGAGAGTATGAAGACTCTTGCATTACAGGCGAAGGAGACGCTTCTTTCAAGAAACGGCGCGGGAAATGATTTCCTTGGATGGATCGATCTTCCGGTGGATTATGATAAGGAAGAATTTGCAAGAATCCAGAAAGCCGCCAAGAAGATTCAGGGGGATTCAGAGGTCCTTATCGTGATCGGAATCGGAGGTTCTTATCTGGGAGCGCGCGCGGCGATCGAATTTTTGCGCCACAGCTTTTATAATATGGTTCCTAAAGAAGTCAGGAAGACGCCGGAGATTTATTTTGCAGGGAACAGCATCAGCAGCACATATCTGCATGATCTGATTGAACTTGTCGGGGACAGAGATTTTTCTGTAAATGTGATCTCTAAGTCTGGGACAACCACGGAGCCGGCGATTGCATTCCGTATTTTCAAGGAAATGCTTGAGAAGAAGTACGGAAAGGAAGGCGCGGCGAAGAGAATCTATGCGACGACCGATAAGGCGCGGGGGGCGCTTAAGGTTCTGGCCACAGAGGAAGGATATGAGACTTTTGTTGTGCCGGACGATGTGGGCGGACGTTTTTCTGTACTGACGGCAGTGGGCCTGCTTCCGATCGCAGTGAGCGGCGCGGACATCACGAAGCTCATGGAAGGAGCGCAGGATGCGAGAAAAGACGCCCTTGAAAAATCTTTCGAGGAGAATGCTCCTCTTCAGTATGCGGCAGTCCGTAATATTTTGCTCCGCAAGGGTAAGACAGTGGAGGTTTTGGCAAACTACGAACCATGCCTGCATTTTGTCAATGAATGGTGGAAACAGCTTTACGGGGAAAGTGAAGGAAAAGACCAGAAGGGAATTTTCCCGGCGGCAGTGGATCTGACAACGGATCTTCACTCTATGGGGCAGTTCATACAAGACGGGAACAGGATATTGTTCGAGACAGTGATGGAACTTGACAAGTCTAAGGAAGAGATCACAATAGGCGAGGAACCGGTGGATCTGGACGGGCTGAATTATCTGGCGGGTAAGACGGTTGATTTTGTTAATAAGAACGCCATGAATGGTACGATTCTGGCGCACACGGACGGGAATGTGCCGAATCTTAAGGTCGTAATTCCGGCGCAGGATGAATACAGCTTGGGGCAGCTATTCTATTTCTTCGAGTTTGCGTGCGGTATCAGCGGATATCTGTTGGGAGTGAATCCTTTCAATCAGCCGGGCGTGGAAAGCTATAAGAAGAATATGTTTGCACTTCTCGGAAAACCGGGATACGAGGAAGAAAGGGAAGCATTGCTTAAGAGACTGTAAAAAGGGCAGTTTGAGAGGGTAAGTTCAGAGGAAGAAGACGGCGGGGGAATGTCTGTACAGGTCCGCTCTGGGTAAGAGATGGATCAGCGCAGACATTCTTCTGCATATTGCAGGAGGTTTGAAACTATGCTGTCAAATCAGGTTTTGCAAAGAACGATTTATGAAATCGGGGATATAGTGGAGTGTAATTGTTCTGTCTGGAATATGGACGGCGTTTTGCTTGCTTCTTTTGGCGGCGAAGGAACGTCCATGCGGCAGACGGTGAAAGACTACCTTGAGGAAATACAAGAAAAAGGCGGCGGGGCGAGACCTATGCTGGATGACAGGACGGCGCTTTTCACAGTATGCGATGAGATGGAGCCGGTGTATGTTTTCGTTCTGGAGCATGAGGGAAAGATAGACGCGAAGGTCAGCGGCAGGCTGTGTGTCAGCCAGTTTGAGGCCTTGCTGCGGTCAGGCAGGGAACAGATGGATAAGAACCGTTTTATGCAGAATCTGATCCTGGACAACCTTCTATTGGTCGACATTTATAATCAGGCGAAAAAGCTTTCTGTACCTGTAGAGAAACGGCGCGTCGTTATCCTGATTGAGCCGAAGAATCCGGAGGATACGATCGTCCTGGATACAGTAAAGGGTCTTTATACCTCTGGTACGGGTGATTATGTTACGGCGGTGGACGAGGGCCGCGTCATTCTTATCAAGGCGTTGGAGGATACTGAGGGCTATAAAGAAATCCAACGTATTGCGGAGATGATCGTAGACACAGTGAATACAGAGGCGATGGTAAATGTCCGCGTTGCATACGGGACAGTAGCAGGAGAATTAAAAGATGTGTCCCAGTCTTATAAGGAGGCGGGGATGGCGCTGGATGTAGGGCGCATTTTCTATCAGGAAAAGAATATTCTTTCCTATAAAGAATTAGGAATCGGCAGGCTGATCCATCAGCTCCCTACTTCACTTTGCGAGATGTTCTTAGACGAGGTGTTTGCCGGAAAATCAGTAGGACAGTTTGACGAGGAGACACTTTCAACGGTAGACCGATTTTTTGAAAATAATCTGAACATTTCTGAGACTGCACGGCAGCTATACGTACATCGGAATACGTTGGTGTACCGGCTGGAGAAGATACAGAAGCAGACAGGTCTTGACGTACGTGTATTTGAGGATGCATTGACCTTCAAGATCGCGCGGATGGTAGCCGACCACATGAATTTTGTGCGGCAGAAGGGATAACGATCAATCGCCTAATCGGCGATGAAGTTTAAAAGGAAAGGAGTTTGTTTACATGATAAAATTATATGACGGCGGTGCGTATTTACTCCATGGAACAGAGATTATAGCGGATACGCCGGATGGCAAGGTCCATGGAGGGGTGACGAAGGAGGAGGCGCGCAGGCAGACCATAGCGTATGGAATCCTTGAGGAACATAATACATCCGGAAATATGGAGCAGCTTCAGATCAAGTTTGATAAGCTGACTTCGCATGATATTACTTTTGTGGGGATTATCCAGACGGCGAGGGCGTCGGGGCTCGAGAAGTTCCCGATTCCGTATGTGCTGACGAACTGCCACAATAGTCTATGCGCTGTAGGAGGCACGATCAATGAGGACGATCATGTTTTTGGACTCACTTGTGCGAAGAGGTACGGCGGGGTCTACGTTCCTCCTCATCAGGCGGTTATCCATCAGTTTGCAAGGGAAATGCTTGCGGGCGGAGGGAAGATGATCCTGGGTTCGGACAGCCACACCCGGTATGGAGCGCTGGGAACCATGGCAGTAGGAGAGGGAGGTCCGGAACTTGTAAAACAGCTCCTGAATAAGACCTATGATATCAAAATGCCGGAAGTCGTGGGGGTCTATCTTGACGGCGAGCCGATAAAGGGCGTCGGTCCGCAGGATGTAGCGCTTGCTATTATTGGGGCGACATTCAAAAATGGATATGTAAATAATAAGGTGATGGAATTTGTAGGTCCCGGGGTGGAAAAGCTGAGCGCGGATTTCCGTATCGGTATTGATGTTATGACGACAGAGACTACCTGTCTGTCCTCCATCTGGAAAACAGATGAGAAAATCCGGGAGTTCTATGAGATTCATGGAAGAGAGGACGAGTACTGTGAGCTGAATCCGGGAGATACGGCGTATTATGACGGTATGGTATATGTGGATCTTTCCAAGATACGTCCGATGATCGCCATGCCGTTCCACCCGTCGAACGTCTACACGATCGAGGAGATCAACGCCAACTTGAAGGATGTGCTGCATGATGTGGAACAGCGGGCAGTGGTAAGTTTGGAGGGCGCTGTGGAGTATTCGCTCCAGAATAAGATCGTTGACGGAAAGTTATACGTAGACCAGGGCATTATCGCAGGATGTGCAGGCGGCGGGTTTGAAAATATCTGCGCGGCGGCGGATATTCTGCGTGGTAAATATATCGGGGCGGATGAATTTACATTCAGCGTTTACCCGGCAAGTATGCCAATTTATATGGAATTGGTGAAAAATGGAGCGGCGGCAGATCTGATGGCGGCAGGCACAGTCATAAAGACAGCATTCTGCGGTCCTTGTTTTGGCGCAGGAGATACCCCGGCAAATAATGCATTTTCTATCCGCCATTCAACCAGGAATTTCCCAAACCGGGAGGGAAGCAAGCTGCAGAGCGGTCAGATCGCGTCAGTCGCGCTCATGGATGCAAGGTCGATCGCGGCGACGGCGGCGAATCAAGGATTCCTGACTCCGGCGACAGAGATGGATACAGAGTTCACGAATCCGGTCTATTACTTTGACAAAAATATTTACGCGAACCGTGTATTCGACAGCCATGGAGAGGCGGATCCGAGTGTGGAGATCAAATTCGGTCCGAATATCAAAGACTGGCCCAGCATGAGCGCACTGCCGCAGAATCTGATACTAAAGGTAGTTTCAGAAATTCATGATCCGGTGACTACGACAGACGAGTTAATTCCGTCCGGAGAAACTTCGTCTTACCGGTCGAATCCGCTGGGGCTGGCGGAGTTTGCCCTTTCCAGGAAAGACCCGGCTTATGTGGGCCGTGCGAAAGAAGTTCAGAAGGCGCAGAAGGCAATCGAGGAAGGAAAGTGTCCGTTGGATGTTCTTGAGGAATTAAAGCCTGTGATGGAGAAGATCCAGGAGACCTGTCCGGATGCAGGAAAGGGTAATATCGGTGTTGGCAGCGCCATATTTGCAGTCAGGCCGGGAGACGGTTCCGCCCGCGAACAGGCGGCGTCCTGCCAGAAAGTATTGGGCGGCTGGGCGAATATCGCAAATGAATATGCTACAAAACGTTACCGCTCGAACCTGATCAACTGGGGAATGCTTCCTTTTATCACAGAGGAGGACCATACGGCGCTTTCTTTTAAAAACGGGGACTATATTTTTATCCCGGATATTAGAAAGGCGGTAGAGGAAAAGGCATCTGTGGTGAAAGCATATGTAATTACAGATGAGAAAAGGAAAATGGAGCTGAAACTCGGCGATTTGACTGACGCGGAGAGAGAGATCATCTTGAAAGGATGTTTGATTAATTACTATAAAGGATAAGGGATTTGTATAAAAGGTTTGATTAAAACGGGACAAAATGGATAAAAATAAATAAAAAGGTTTAAAAAGGTTAAAAATGCGGTATAATGGATAAAACGGATAAGGAGGTATGATACATGGAACTCAGAGCAGAAGATGTATTCCGTCCCGGAGCATTCCCGGAATATACCTATATATCACGAAAATCTGCCGTTTCCGACCTGCCCTATGAATTTCGGCTGATGCAGGCGATCAAGGTATCCGGATTTTTGACTTCTTTGGTAGGGCCTTCTAAAATGGGAAAGACCATTTTGTGCGAAAAAGTAATCGGATTTGAAAATATTGTGGAAATATCAGGGGCCGATTTCAATGAGGACACGGATTTCTGGAGGCTTGTTTCTGCCAAAGCAGGATTAGCATATGAAGGTCAGTTTGCATCCGAGAAACTGATTTCCAGTACAAGTGATAAATATACAAAAAAAGAAACATTTTCTCTCACAAAGGATAAGATCATCGAGTATTACAGAGAAAATAGCCTGGTATTGGTCATAGATGACTTTCATTATGCACCGGAAGGGAAACGGATGCAGATTGCCCAACAACTAAAAGATGCAATCCGCAGAGGTTTTAAGGCTATTGTTGTATCCCTCCCTCATCGGGCAGATGAGGCTATACGGCAGAATGCGGATCTTTCCGGTCGTCTCAGTCTGATTAACATGGAACCATGGGAAGTGGAGGATTTGAAAGAAATTGCAAAACTGGGTTTTGGAAAGCTTGGTATTTCAATCGAGGACTCAGTTGCAGCGCAGATTGCAGTTGAAAGCCTTTCTTCTCCTCAGCTAATGCAGTATATCTGCCTGAATATTTGTACTATTTTAGAGATGGCCGGTAGTAAAAACATGTATATCGGACAGGAGATTCTGGAAACTGCATACCGCTATACTACCGCAAATTTTGAATATGGTGATGTTGTCTCTCTGATGCAGAAAGGTCCAAATACACGTGGTAAGAGCAGAAATATGTTCCGAACTGACGATGGGAGTGACCATGATATTTATGAGCTGATCGTAAAGTCCATTGCAGAGAATCCGCCGATTATGAAACTAGAATTTGAAGATGTAAAAGAACGGATATATCGCCTGCTCGTGGGTGATTCCAGAAGGCCTTCGCCGCAGATGATTCGGGAGAGCCTGGGCAAACTGCAAGAGCTTTTGTACGGAAGGGAAGATATATTTAAAGTTCTTGATTGGAAAGAAGGGATTCTGTACATTTTAGACCCGCTGTTCCTGTTTTATCTGCGATGGGGAGGAGCATATTGATCGATGTTTAATACTGGTATAACAAGTATGCAGGATGCTGTTGCAAGAGTGAAAAATGCAAAAGACAGCAAAGAATTTGACTTTTTGTTGCCTAGCTTGAGGGATTTTCTTAAAACGTTGGGAGTAGAGTCCCAGCGCCTGCTGGAACTGGAGCAAAGGGCATATTACCCCATAAATGAATATTCTGATAAAGATACTCAGATTAATCTAAACGCTGCAAAGAAACGGGTGATAGAATATCTTGAGCAGATTATGGATAAGATGCCCAAAGACGATTGGCTGCTTATGGTACTTGATAATTACTATCTTTTTCTGGAGAGCCTCTTGGAGCGGACACCTCATAAACGCGGCGGTATCCAAAAGGAGCATCTGGCAGGGTTGAAGATTCGGAATGAATATGATGTTCAGTATCTTCTGTATGCTTATCTGAAACCGCTCTGTCCTCTGGTGAGGGCTGAAGTAAATGAGGATACAGGCTATGGAACAGTTCGGACAGATATTTTCCTGGACGCTGATCATGTCATCGAAGTAAAATGTACCAGAAGTAGTACGAAATTAAAAAAGCTGACAGAAGAAATTGAGGCGGATATGGTACATTACCATGCTGAACATATCTACTTTTTTATTTATGATAAAGAAAAGATTATCGAGAATCCGCTTCTATTCCGAAGTACTTATGAGAATAAGGTAAAAGGAAAGAATATACATATCATCATTCATCAGCCTAAAATATTGTAAACAACCTGAAAACCAGGGGGACGGGGTATCGGGAGATTTTCCGACAACCCCGTCCTATATTTTTAATTTTTACCCCATTTATTTGTCATTTTTTTAAATACATGCAACACTTACAGTCTTTTTTTACTCTTATATATAAAATCCGGATTTATAGGGAGGAGGGAGAACTTGTGATAGACGCAAGAAAATTTACAGAGCTGTACCAGACGGTCTACAGAGATCTGTATCGTTTTGCACTGTGTATGATGCATCATACTCAGGATGCGGAGGATGCGGTCAGTGAGGCTGTCCTGTCGGCATATGAGAACGTACATAAACTAAGGAAAGAGGAAGCGTTCCGTTCCTGGATATTCCAGATTCTGACGAATGTGTGCCGGAAAAAGCTTAAGGCGATAGAGCGTACGGAAGCAGAGCTTAAGGAGGAACACGCAACGACGGAATTAGGAGACGGCATGCGGGAAGATGTGAGACGGGCGTTCTTCGTATTGACAGAAGAGGAACAGTTCATCGTGGCGTTATCAGTATTTGGGGGATATAACAGTAAGGAAATTGGTGAGATGTATCGCATGAATTCCAACACGGTTCGTTCCAAGAGGAAGCGGGCGTTGGAAAAGATGAGCCTGATTTTAGACAAATGACGGTATCGTTTATTTCGCAATGGATTTCACAGTGTAAGGAGGCATAAATTATGACAAGACAGGAAAAGAAAATTCTGGATATGCTTGACGAGGCGACGCAGGACGTCAAAGTTCCTGAGAGCCTTGAACCGGAACAGGTCAGGAAACTTCTGGAAAACCGGAAAGTGAAGAGCTGGAAACGCAGGCATACCTTTGCGCTTGCAGCGGCATGCGCAGCGGTTCTGGTGGGGATTGGCGGCATGGCAGTTCTGGGAGGAATCGGGGACATGGCGGTCTTCCTGGGGACAGAGCCTGGGACGGAAGGGGACAGACAGCCTGTGGCAAAGCAGGAAGAGCGGGGGGATGAGAATCTCCCGATTTCCGAGAGTCTGGCAAAAGCTGAAAGCTATGACGAGATTCTGGAGTATTTGAATGCGTATGACGAATATATTAACAGGGATATTTATTATGATATCGACGGCGGATTTACCGCAGGGGCAGAAAACAAAGCGGAAGAAGGAGAGGTTGTAATGGAGGACTCCGCCGCCATATCCACTGACTCGTCGGCCGATATGGCGGCTCCGATGGCAAGAACAGAAGAGAAACTTGAAGCAGAAGCCGGTGCGGGCGGAGAATTTTCCGATACGAATGTCAGGACGGAAGGCGTCGGCGAGGCGGATATAGTCAAAACGGATGGAAAATACTTGTATGTGAAGAAAGAAAACGGGGAAGAGATTTCTATTGTTGACACTTCTGAGGATCAGATGAAGGTGGTTTCGACGATCCAAATTCCGGGAGAATCCAAACGGGTTCAGGAGTTCTATATAAGCGGAAAAAAGCTTTTCGTGCTGATGACCCTTGATGTAGAAAAGCTGGATAAGAACGGAAATATGATTTATGATACGGATACGAAGCTGGTAACCTATGACCTGGCCGATATTACGGCGCCTGAGCTTAAGGGTACTTTGACACAAAGCGGGAGCTATCAGTCGTCAAGATTTGTAGATGGATACCTCTACATTTTCAGCAATTATTATGTATATGGAAATCATTCTATTGACGACAGGGATTTCATTGTTCCTCTTGTAAACGACAAGGTGATGGAGGCGGACAGCATTTACCTTCCTCCCATCCATTCGGCGAATCAATATCTGGTGGCGGTTTCTGTAAATGCCGAAAAACCGGATGAAGTAGTGGACCAAAAAGCTGTGCTTTCCGAAGGAGGAAGCTGCTATGTGAGCGGAAACAATATTTATATCTACGAAAGCACATGGTGCGATAATCCGCTCGTGAGGACTTCGCTTTCTACGGTTAACCGCACTGTGATCCGTAAGATTTCCTACAAGGACGGGAAGTTAAACGGGGAAGCCCAGGGTAAGGTGAACGGATGGCTGAACGATTCTTTCAGCATTGACGAGTATGACGGTAATCTGAGGATCGTGGCGACGGTCGACGGCGCCGTTGAGACGACGAACGCCGTATATGTTTTGGATGAGGATCTGAATATCATCGGTGAGATCAAAAATCTCGCAGAAGGCGAGAGAGTATATTCTGCCAGAATGTTAGGCGAGACTGGCTATTTTGTAACCTACAGGCAGACGGATCCGCTATTTTCCGTGGACTTCTCCGACCCTGCAGATCCGAAAATCATCGGTGACCTCAAGATACCGGGATTCTCTGAGTACCTTCATTTCTACGGTGAAAATCAGCTTCTCGGTATTGGGATGGATACAGACGAGGAGTCAGGAGTCACAAACGGCGTTAAGATATCCATGTTCGATATCTCTGACCCGTCGGATGTAAAGGAAGTGCAGAAATACGTGATACCGGATGCTTATTACGCACAGGTGTTTAATGATTACCGGGCGGTTATGATCGATCACAGTAAAAATATAATCGGATTCGACGTCAGCGGGAACACTGAGATGTACTATATTTTCAGCTATGATGCAGCAAACGGATTCAATCTGGAAATGAGGGAAGAGGTAAACGGAAGATCCTATGACGGTACAAGAGGACTTTACATTAACGATAAGGTTTATGTGGTAAATGGAAATGTGATTGAAAGTTACCGGATGGGAAGCTATGAAAAGGTGGATGATCTGTTGCTGTAAAACAGGAACTATCCGTATATTTGGGGGCGGGCTGTAAAAAGCCCGCCTTATTTTGGAAAATTGTGTTATATGTATCTGCAAAGGTGCCGATAATTATGTTAGAAGGTTTTGCCTGTGAGTAAGATATTGTCGAAGCGAGGTCAATGGTGATTGTGAAAGCAGAAAAGGTAATTTATTTTGAACTGCTTGGTTCTATTTCATATTCGCATGTCCTGATGAGTGAACCTGGGATATCTGAAGAGGATTTAGAGATAGAGATTGAGAGAGAAAGAGAAATAAAATATCACGTGATTCCCGAAAAGATAGGGAAAAAGACATTATCATTCCTGCAGTATTTGATTGCAAATCATTCGAGGAATATTCCGTCGGAGGAGTTGATTGATGTATTCTGGCCGAACAGCAGTACTGACCCTGCAAATGCACTGCGCAATATGCTCTTTAAAATACGTGTCTTGCTTAGAACTATGTTTCCGGAAGAGGCAGATTTACTTCAGACGTTTCAAGGATATTATGCGTGGAATCCACAGATACGGATAGAAGTAGATTATGAACGTTTCGAGAGTTTGTGCCTGGAGGCGAGAAAGTGCTCCGGACGGGACAGGAAGGAAAGCAGAGGACTTTTGCTAAAGGCAGTGTCCCTCTATAAAGGAGATTTTCTTCCTGGAAATGACGGAGAATGGGCGAGGACGTCGAGACAATACTACAGGACCTTGTTTCTGGATGCGTGCAGGGCTTTGCTCCCTCTTTTGGAAAACGCCGAAGAATGGGTAGAGATGATACGTATATGTGACAGGGCGTATCAGATAGATTTCTGCATGGAAGAATTTACCGCGTATCAGATGCAGGCGTTTATTGCTATGGGACAGCCGGAACAGGCCATCGAGCGGTACGAGGCATACAGGGAGAAGGTATTTAAAGAGCTTGAGATGCCGCCGACAGAACGTATTGAGCAGATTTATACTCTAGCCCTTGGACTGCGCAGGGAGAACAGGGGCAATGATGAGGAGATTTTTCGATTGGTTTGTGAGGAGAACTCCAGCGGGCAGGCATTTCTCTGTAGTTTCGGGACATTCCGCAGTATTGTCGCGTTGGAAAGAAGGCATCTTTCACGTACGAAGCAGAAGTCTATGCTGGTCATTGTAAGCCTCGGGAGCGGCGCGGTTCCTACCACGGATGCGAGAAGGCTGGAGAAGATTTTGTTGGAGGGGCTTAGGGAAGGAGACCCGGTGGCGCGCCTGGAGGCAGGAGCGTACATACTGATGCTGACAGGTGTGGACGCTGACAGCGCGCAGATCGTGACAGGAAGAATTGATAGTTTGTTCCATAAGACTTACCGGCATTCCAGCGCACAGCTTACTTTTCGGATGTCAGAGTTATGTTTGAATGACAAAGAAGAACGATACGACCGAACATTTTAGAGTATAAAGATCGGCGAGATTCCGGGAAATGCAGGAATTTCGCCGTTTTTTAGTGTGATGCAATACAAATAAGAAAGTGTAACTCAAAAATTCGATGATCTTCGATACGGATACGGAAAGAAATCTGATTGAGTAAACTTTAGATACATGGTACAATATCCATGAAAAGCATTTTGAAGAATATGAAAAGAAGATTCCCGGAAATATTTATAAGGATCAAAAAGATGAAAGTACAGGAATTAAGAGAGCTATTAAGCAACGCGGACAGAGTCCTGCTGGAAAAGGCATTTGTAGAAAGCTATAAGCAATTTACAAAAAATAAAAAAGAAGAGGTTGATCAGATCATCCAAGACGTGTTGACAGGAAAAGATCCAAAAAAGGAGAAGAAGAGTGTTCCTGTCAGTTTTGAAGCGTTGAAGGGAGAAATCACAGAATTTCTTGGGAATGCTTATGCGCAGAATTATTTTGTTCCGAACCAGGTTATTCCGAAGAACCAGCGTTCCAAGTGGCGTTTTCTTGTAAAAAATTATATCAAGGAACTGTCAAAGATTCCACAGGAAAGTGAAAATTATGAAGAGTCTGCAAGGCTTTTGACGAAGTTATATTTGCTGATTTGTTATGCCTGTCATTATTATATATTTTCAACGGAGAATCCGTTTCGGTCTATTGGCTGGGAGCAGCAGGAGCTGTTTCAACTGATCGTGAAAAAGGTATTTGGCCTTGGGTATACGAGAAAAAATATTTCTGATCTTCTTTTGTATGCGGCTACGGATAAAGTGAGCCGAGAATCCTTGCCGGTCATGCAGGAAATGGCGCTTCTTTCAGAACTGAAAACTGCCGACGTAAAATATATGGCGGTTGAGGAAGCTAAGAAGTTGATTGATGAGAGAACGGAAAAGCTCAGAACCATGGGGAAATATGGGAGTCAGAGATATGAGCTTCAGGAGGAAGTTAACAATCTCTGTGATATGATTTTAATGATACAGACATCGCTTGCGGAAACGGAGTCAGGCGTTCCATATTACTTTAAAACCTATGTGGAATCAGACAAGGAGATCACTCTATACCATGCGCTTGACATCATGGATTGGATGGAGGAAAACGAACAATGGCTTTACATTTATGAGTACGGTATTAAGAAAAAAATACACCCGAGAGAGGAGCTGGCAAGCGAATACAACCAGAGAAAAGAGTCCTTGCGGAGCTAAGACTGCTTATGTGGGCAGAGTTCCTGCTTCGCAGGCCTGATATGGATCTGCAGATATTCCTCTTATATGCAAGCATGACGAGTCTGTCTGCAGATCCATATCGGCTGTGAGTACTAACAACTTTCTTACATATCTATAGAATTTTCTTCCAATTAGAAACTTCTAACTCGCTATAGGGCAGTACGCATTTCTTATGAATCACATTCTGTTTTCCTCCCTGCCGATCCGACCAGGTTCAGAAGTACGCCCAGGGCGATCACGCACGCCGCCGCGATCTTCCCGTAAAAGGAGGTCATAACCGTTAGGGTCTTCCCCATATGCGGGACGGTAAGCGCCACGCGTCCGATGAAATTGTCATACGCAGCCGGCATAGGGTCTTCTTTAGCGTTCGCATCCCCTTTTGTGGTAAACGTCCCGGACACCACGTTATTCTTTACTACCCGGTGGGTAATAATCCCCGTTCCTTCCTGGTCGCTGTAAAATGCGATAACGTCGTCTTCTTCCACCTTCTCCGGAA
>CAMNWW010000021.1 GCA_946566415.1 uncultured Lachnospiraceae bacterium
TTCTGCGAAAAATGGCTTCTTGCTCATGTTTTAGCGGGACCCATGGACATAAAATTACATGTAAGCATGTATTTTATGTCCATTTGTCCCTTGGCTCATTTTATCATATATTTCAACAAAGGACAGTAGAAATTTTCAACATAATCCTTGATTTTTTGAACAGCGTTCAGTACAATGTGCCTTGAACACTGTTCAAGGAGGATGCCATGGATCATAAAGAACTAATCATTAAGGCCACGATAGAACTCATCACCGAGAAAGGTGAACAGATGAATACCATCACTGTACGGGAAATTTGCAAAAAGGCAAACGTCGGATTGGGACTTGTCAATTATCATTTCGGAAATAAAGACAAATTAATCGAATTATGTGTTGAGCGTATTGTAAATGGTATTGTTGAAAACTTTTCTGCTATCAGGGAAAAAACAGAGGGGCTTACTGCTTTTGAAAAGCTCGACTGCCTTGGGAATATGACTCTTACATTTCTGTTTGAGCATTATGCCATATCAAAGATTTCTATCCTTTCCGACATGCACACGCCAAAAGAAGACGACAATACGCACAGAACATACCTTGCTTATCTCCCGCTTATGTCTGCCTGCCGTCCAGATTGGGATAGGGAAACGCTGGAGCGTAAAACATTCTGTCTGATCGCGGCAATGCAGCAATTATTTTTGCGGCATAAAATAATCAAACAACTTTACGGGATGGATATGTTAGTCCCGGAAGAACGGAAATCATTTCACAGGGCAATATTGCACGACATTTTGGAGGTATAAGTTTATGAAAATCACAGTAATAAATGGAACGGAAAAGCATGGGGTTACTTACCGTTTGAAAGAAATATTTCTGGAACCGTTTAAAGGAAAAGCCGAAATCACAGAATTTTATCTTCCGAGAGACTGCCCCTCCTTCTGCTCTGGCTGTTTAAACTGTACACTGAAAGGGGAGCATACATGCAAAGACTCCAAATACGTACAAAAAATCACCGCGTCGCTGTTACAGTCCGATTTAATCGTAATGACCTCTCCCGCTTATGTGATGCATACAACAGGCTCTATGAAGGCGCTGCTGGATCACCTGGCTTATTTGTGGATACCGCACCGTTCTGCTCCTGAAATGTACACAAAACGGGCTGTTATTATAACACAATGCCTTGGAGCAGGGGCCCGGTCTACGGCAAAGGATATAAAACACAGCCTGTCATGGTGGGGAATTTCTAATATCTCAGTATTTACAGGGAAACTTATGAGAGATATTCTCTGGGAAAAGCTGTCTGAAAAGAAACGTTCCCAATTTACCAAAAGGATGCATCAATTATCAGAAAAACTGCAGGACATCGATTATGAAAAACCTCCAAGGACAAATATAACGATAAAGATAAAATTTCTTTTCTGCCGTATGATGCAAAAATCACTGCATCAAAACAACCCTGAATATCTGGATGGAAAATATTGGGCGGATCAAGGATGGCTGGGAGAGAAAAGACCTTGGAAAGTTCAGCAAATGTAATTTTACATCTTCCAAGCAACAAAATTGATTTTCAGCATAGACTCATAAAAAAGGTTTTTTTTATGGAAATATATGTAGTACAGCCCGGGGACAGCATTTACCAAATCGCACTAAGATACGGCGTTTCCCCGGTCCGTCTGGCATACGATAACCAAATAACCAATCAAGGAGCTCTTGTGCCGGGGCAGGCTCTTCTAATCCTGTTCCCCGAAATTGTCCACACGGTAAACGCCGGGGAGACTCTTCCCGAAATTGCGGCAAGCTATCAGATGACGGAGAAACAGCTGTACCGGAACAATCCTTTTCTTCTTGATAAGGCTTTCTTGACGGTCGGACAGCAGATCGTGATCGCCTATGAAACCCAAGGGGCGGCTCCCCTCAGGGTAACCGGATATGCTTATCCTTTCGTGGCAGGGTACATCATCCGTGAAGCGCTTTTATTCATCGATGAACTGCTTATTTTTTCCTATGGCTTCACCGCTTCGGGAGAACTGATAAGTCCGATCAGCGAGGACGAATGGCTGATCCGGGAAGCGCGTCAGTTTGGCGCATCTCCGATCCTGGTGCTGACTCCATTCTCTGAATCCGGCGTTTTCGACAATAATTTGGTAAAGACAGTGACAGAAAACACAGAAATGCAACAGACTCTCATCGCCAATCTTCTCCGGAAAGTGCAGGAGAAAGGATATTCGGGCGTGGACGTAGATTTCGAGTACATCCTGCCCGAGGATCGGGAAGGATATGCCGGATTTGTCTCAGCTCTCCGGGAGGTAATGAACTCCAACGGGTATACCGTGTCTGTAGCGCTTGCGCCTAAAACCTCGTCCGACCAGCCGGGGCTTTTATACGAGGGAGTGGACTACCGTCTGCTGGGTGAAGCCGCTAACAGCGTATTCTTAATGACGTATGAATGGGGATATACGTACGGACCTCCCATGGCTGTCGCTCCCATCAACAAGGTCCGGGAAGTACTGGATTACGCGGTTACAGAAATCCCCCCGGATAAGATCATCATGGGATTTCCGAACTATGGCTATGACTGGAAGCTTCCCTTTGAGCGCGGCGTCACCCAGGCGCAGCTGATCGGCAATGTGGAAGCGGTTCGGATTGCGGTAGAAAATAATGCTGAGATTCAGTATGACGAACTTGCCCAAAGCCCTTACTTTACTTACCAGAGCCAGGGCGGCGGGCATGAAGTCTGGTTCGAGGATGTCCGCAGTATTCAGGCTAAACTGAACGCCGTCAATGAATATGGTTTTCGGGGATTCGGTTACTGGAACCTTATGAGACCCTTCCGGGCGAACTGGCTTCTGGTAAACGGGACGATCCGCGATACCCCGGAAGATACCACAGGGCAATGAGCGAGCCATAAACGCATCAGAAAAGGGAGCCAAACGCCCCCTTTTCTACATGAAATATCATTTATCTCTCCGAATCTTATTGCCGATTTCCCAGTTCCTCCTCCACACATTTCAAGGCTTCCGCCACCACATTATGCATGTCGAAGTATTTATACATGCCCAGCCGCCCGCCGAAGATAACTTTGTCCTCCTTTTGGGCAAGCTCTCTGTACTTTTCATACAGCGCGTTATTCTTTTCATCATTCATAGGATAATACGGCTCGTCCCCCTTCTCCCACGCCGCGGGATATTCACGGGTGATAACCGTTTTAGGATTTACATTCCCGTTCTGGCAGCCGAATTCAAAATGCTTATGTTCGATAATGCGGGTGTAGGGAATCTCAAATTCTGTATAATTTACCACCGCGTTTCCCTGGTAATTTTCACAGTCCAGTTCCTCTGTCTCAAACCGCAGGCTCCGGTATTCCAGTTCCCCGTAGCAGTAATTAAAATACTCGTCAATCATTCCGGTAAACACAATCTTCCTGGCCTGTGCTTTAAGATTCTCCCTGTCGGCAAAGAAATCCGTGTCCAGCCTTACCTCGATTCCTTCCAGCATCTTCTCCACGATCTGTGTGTAGCCGCCTATAGGGATTCCCTGATAACTGTCGTTGAAATAATTATTATCATACACAAAGCGAACCGGAAGCCGCCGGATGATAAACGCCGGAAGCTCCGCGGCCCTTCTTCCCCACTGCTTTTCCGTATAACCTTTCACCAGTTTTTCATAGATATCCCTGCCGACCAGAGATATCGCCTGTTCCTCCAGGTTCTTCGGCTCGGTGATCCCCGCCTCCTTGATCTGGCGTGCGATCTCTTTTCTTGCCTCGTCCGGCGTCTTTACCCCCCACATCCTGCTGAACGTGTTCATATTAAAAGGCATATTATACAGCTCGTCCTTATAGCGCGCCACAGGGGAATTGGTGTAGCGGTTAAATTCCGCAAACTGCTGTACGTACTCCCAGACTGCTTTATTACTCGTGTGGAATATATGGGCGCCGTATTCATGCACCTGGATGCCGTCCACTTCCTTTGTGTAAATATTTCCTGCTACATGACCGCGCCGGTCAATAACCAATACCTTTTTTCCTGCCTTAGACGCCTCATGTGCAAATACAGCCCCGAAAAGCCCTGCGCCGACGATCAGATAATCATACATGTCTGTTCTCCTTTGTTTTCAATCTTCAACACCATTATAAAGGATTGTCAGGAATCTTTCCAGGGCTTTGCAGCGAAAAATAGCTTCTTGCTCATGTTTTAACGGGATCCATGGACTCATGATATCACGAGAACCGTACGAATGGATTCTCATACTTTGCGATCCCGCCCAGCCGGTCCTCAATCCTCAGGAGCTGGTTATATTTCGCCACCCGTTCGGAGCGGCAGGGAGCGCCCGTCTTAATCTGCCCAGTGTTAAATGCCACAGCCAGGTCGGCGATGATCGAATCCTCCGTCTCGCCGGAGCGGTGGGAAATGACCGCATTGTACCCTGCGCGTTTGGCCATCTCGATTGCGTCGATAGCCTCCGTCAGAGTCCCGATCTGGTTCACCTTAATGAGGATCGCGTTAGCGATCTCTTTGATGATACCGGCATTCAGCCGTTTTACATTGGTCACAAAAAGATCGTCCCCGACAAGCTGCATATTCAGCCCCATGCGCGTAGTGAGAAGTTCCCATCCTTCCCAGTCCTCTTCGTCCAGAGCGTCCTCGATGGATAAGATCGGAAATTCATTTGCCAGGTCTTCATAATAATCAATCATTTCTTCCGTGGAGCGCATAATCTTTTTTCCATGCATTTTCGACTCCCCCTGAAAAATGTAACGCCCTGCTTCTTTGTCATACAGCTCGCTTGCCGCCGCATCCAAAGCGATCACAATCTGTTCCCCTGGTTTATATCCTGCCTTTTCCACTGCCCGTATGATAAAACGGAGCGCTTCTTTTGCATCCGGAAGATCCGGCGCAAAGCCGCCTTCGTCTCCCACTGCGGTCTGATACCCCTCGTCTGAAAGCAGGGAGCGTAAGGCTTTGTAGATTTCCGCGCACATCTGGAGTCCCTGCTCAAAGCAGCATGCCCCTACAGGCATAATCATAAACTCCTGAATATCCACCGTATTGTCAGCATGGCGTCCTCCGTTTAAAATATTCATCATCGGAACCGGCATCTGTTTGGCGTTCACACCGCCGAGATACTGGTAAAGAGGTATGTGCAGCGCTTTCGCCGCGGCCCGCGCCGCCGCCATGGAAACACTCAGCATCGCGTTTGCGCCGAGATTGATTTTATTATCCGTTCCGTCCAGTTTTACCAGAACCTCATCCAGCTTTGCCTGTTCAAATACATTCATCCCAATGATCTCTCTTGCGATCCTGTCATTTACATGCTCTACAGCCCGCCGTACTCCAAGTCCCTGATACCTATGCTGGCCGTCCCGCAGCTCAATCGCCTCGAATTTCCCGGTAGACGCGCCTGACGGCACCATCGCCCGGCCCAGATATTTTTCTCCTGCCAGCACCTCGGCCTCTACTGTTGGATTTCCCCGGGAATCCAGGATTTCTCTTGCGTATATGTCTGTTATTGGTAAATATTTATACATAATATATCCTCCTTTATGTTACTATTCACAGTAACTCCTTTATGGCAGATAGTATATCCGCATATCAGGATAACATGCATCTTCGTGTCTTTCATCATACTTACAGAACAAGTGTTGAAATTGTATTATTGTATACATGGATTAGCTCTTGATTCCCTCTTAAAACTGTTGACTTTCCAAAATGACAGGGGTACAATTCGATGGGGCAAAAGGAGGGAATTCTTTTATCCGCCCTAAAATATAAAACAACTGAGGAATATACATATGAAAACGAAACTTCATACCTTTTCACTAATGACTTTCGCCACCTTGATCATGGCAGTCGGTACCTATTTTTTCAAATTTACCAATAATTTCACCTTCGGGGGCATTACCGGTCTTGCGGTCCTTGTCGCCAAGTCCGGCCTGATATCCGCCGCCGATTTTTCATTTATCGCCAACATGCTCCTTCTGGCGCTCGGCGCTGTTATACTGGGGAAAAAATTTGTGGCAAAGACCGCTTACTGCAGTGTTCTTCTTTCTGTCGCTCTTTCCCTATTTGAACGGATCTGGCCCATGAGTCATCCTTTTACTACAGAGCCAATGCTGGAAGTCATGTTCGCCATCGCGCTTCCTGCATTTGGTTCCGCTATCCTGTTCAATATTGGCTCCTCAAGCGGAGGAACCGATATCATCGCCATGATTTTAAAAAAATACAGCAGTGTAGATATCGGCCGCGCGCTCCTTTTATCCGATCTGATTGTCACGATCGCATCCTTCTTTGTATTCGACACCAAAACCGGTCTATATTCCTGCTTCGGGCTTGCGATCCGCTCTTTCCTGGTAGATAACTTTATTGAAAGCCTGAACCTGTCCAAATATTTCAACGTAGTCTGTGACAAGCCGGAAAATATCTGTAATTTTATCGTGCATGACCTTAACCGAAGCGCTACCGTCTGCGACGGTCACGGCGCCTTTTTGGGCACCCAGAAGTACATTATTTTCACTGCATTGAACCGCCAGCAGGCTGTCCGTCTGCGAAACTTTATCCGACATGAGGACCCTGCCGCTTTTATTCTTATCTCCAATACAAGCGAGATCATAGGAAAAGGATTTCACAGTGTATAATCTCAAAAGAAAGGATTCCTTTCACAAAGAAACTGTGTTATAGTTAGGGAAAGCGGTGTTTCCAAGTTATGAGTGGACTCCGCAATCAATATGCAAAGAGGTTTTATATATGGAAATGCCTGCAAAAGATCAGCCGGTTTCCAGCCAGCCGACCGCGCTGGAGACTCAGTGGCTGAATGCGATCAGCCCGGAAGATTTTATCCGTAACAATAGAAATTTTAACAAGCTGATGATGAATTACCGCTGTGCGATCCGGGAAATGCGTACAAAGCTTGAAGTACTGAACGACGAGTTTTCTGTCATGAATAAACGAAATCCCATTTCCTCAATCAAGTCCCGGGTCAAGACCCCTGCCAGCATTTACGATAAGCTTCATCGAAGAGGGCTGCCTTTTACAGAGGAAAGTATCATAAAGAACTTGGACGACGTGGCGGGCATCCGTGTCATCTGTCCGTTTATCAGTGACATTTACGCCATGGCGGAGCTTATCACAGCACAGGATGACATTAATGTACTGAAAATCAAGGATTATATCAAGACGCCGAAAGAAAACGGCTACCGGAGTTACCATATGATTGTAGAAATTCCGGTCTTTTTCTCGGAAGGTAAAGTCCCCTTGCGGGCTGAGATTCAGATCCGCACCATCGGAATGGATTTCTGGGCGAGCGTAGACCATCAGCTCCATTACAAGAAAACCATGAATTCTGTCAAAGATCCCGCCGTCATCGAAAAAGAACTCTGGCGGTGCGCCGAAACTGTTCATGCGACTGATATGCACATGGAAGAGATCAAAAGGATGCTGGGAGAATTCGCCGACATCTAAAAACAACCATTGATACCGTCTCCACAGGTGGGTTCGGATTTCAATGGCTGTTCTATTTTATGCTTATAAAAAACAACGGATACCGACTGCAAGTTTTTCTTCAAGATTTCAATTTCCGCTTTGTTATTTTCCCTTTTCCGCCTCTATCCTTTTTGTAAACAGGATATCGTGGTTAACCGTTGTGTAAAACCGATCCCTTATCTTTTCATAATCCATATTTCCCATTCCCATGAGCCACATCAGTTTGGTGATCGTCGCTTCCAATGTCATGTCGTACGCTTCAATCAAATTAAAATCCTGCTTTACTCTTTTTCCGACCTCATATACAGTCATATTACTGCCCTCATTGGCGACCTGAGTCGTCATCACCACGAATTTCCCTTTGCCGGACCATTTTTCCATCTCCTCATAGAATACCGGAAGCAGGGTGTCCGGAATCCCTCCCACACCGAAACTTTCTATTACAAGGCAGTCATACTGCTGGAACAGGCACGAAAGAATCTCCGGTTTCATGCCCGGTATCAGCTTCAAGACACAAATGCTGTCCTTCATGTCATAATAGAATTTCACCCGTTCCCTGCAAGGAATCTCCGGAATATACCGCACCAGCATTCCATCCTGTATCACAGCGGGGTAGGGGAAATTGATACTGGAAAATGCATTAAAGCTCTTCGCCCTTTCTTTCTTCGCCCTGGTCCCCACAATCACCTTTCCGTCAAAGACAATATTCACATTCTGGGAATCCTGATCTGCCGCATAGATGAAACTGTCAAGAAGATTCGTCTTTGCATCTGTGACATCCATATTAATCGGCTTCTGCGCTCCCGTGACCACAATCGGCTTCGCAGAATCCTGAATCATATAGGACAGCGCTGCCGCAGTGTATGCCAAGGTGTCCGTCCCATGGCAGATCACAAATCCGTCATAGTCATAATAATTATCCTGTACCGCTTTCGCCATCAGCTTCCAGTGCTCCGGCGTTACGTTGGTACTGTCCAAGTTACACACCTGGATTGTATGTACTTCGCAGACTTCCTTTACAGCCGGAATGTACCCTATAATGTCCTCCGGCTTTAGCCCCGGAGCCAGCCCATGCTCAGTCTGGCGGGATGCTATCGTCCCGCCTGTTCCCATCATTAGTATTTTTTTCATAACTTATTCCCCAAAATTCTTCTTGATCAGCCTGCAGTACTCTTCAAATACCGGTTCTTTTTCAAACTCTTTGCGGAGTGCGTCCCGAATACCTTTATAGTACCATCCGATCATATTTTTATCTTTCATTCTGAACCTGTTCCACAATTCTTCGCCAAGCATCGGGTAATCTCTGTCAATATCGCGCATATTAGACAACTTGTCCGCAAGCGCGATCGTCTGCACTTCCCTCGGCGAATCCTTGATATGCTCGATCGTCGTGCTTTTCCTCTCCATCCATGTCCTGGACTTGTCCTCGCTTTCCTGCGCCACAAGCGAAGCCACGCGCGGAGAAAACTTTTCCGCCAAAATCTGTGGTGTCACTCCTTCGCAGTCCTCCACCGTATCATGCAGAATCGCCGCGCTGATCACTTCTTCGTCATGCGTCATCGAAGACACGATATCTCCCACCTCGACAGGGTGTACAATATAAGGCCGCTTCGTCCCCTTCCGAAACTGACCGTCATGTGCCCTGGTTGCGAATTCAATGGCTCTGTCTATCATGACATACCTCCTCGCATGTATCTCGTTAAACATTTCCGTTTCCATCATAGCATCATCAAGGTCAAATAACAAGAAGGAATCGATCAATGTTCCTCACATTTTTCGTAATCGTATATCTTTTCCCATTTGGCATAAACTGTGATCTCCAGAGCCGGTGTCTTTTCATCTTCCAGATTTTCCAGAACTTTTGTCCGCTGCGTAAAACGAGTATTCAGTTCATCCGGTATCTTTCCGAACCAATCCTTCCCCGCAAGCTGCTCTAGCTTGTCCGTTTTCACTTTTCCTGCGCTGGTGTGTACATACCACCCCAGAAAACGGTATCCGTCTCTGTACGCTGTTGGGAGAGCGCCCTCGCTTAATGCAAGACTGTTTCCGTAAACAGTGTAGTCTGTTGCGTATCTGCGGCTTCTTTGCTGTGGATTGCCGCTGTTCCCCAGGCTGATCCCGTCTCCCCGCGTCGCCGAAAGCGGTATATTTCCCAAAAACGCCGTAGAATCGGCCGCCATCCCGGAAACCTGCTCGTCCTCCTTTATCATTCCGCCCGCCGCATCATAATGTATAATGGAATAGGGCGCCCACACATAGGCTGTCCCAAATACCTGCGTCTCTTCCCCTGCGCCGTTTTTATCAAACCGGAATCCATAATGGTATTCCTTTCCTTGGAAATAATAGGTGAAAAACCCTGGAATTCCCGCCGGAATTCCTACTTCCTGGTTAACCGACTTATGGAAATCGAACCGGATGAGCGTCGTACCGACGCCTTCCTCCGCCATGTCCCCGCCGGCCAGCACACCGGACGACATGCACATCACCGTCACGCCAAAGCATAAAATCAGAATCAGTGTCCACCTTCCCTTATTCCTGCACTTTCTCATACTTATACCTGCCCCTTTGCTTATTTAAACAAAAACTTCCCTTGTTTAAAATAATATGTGGACAGGCCCTAAAAAATGACTCTTATTTGAACTTAAGGTCTAATTCGATTGGGCAGTGATCCGAACCGAGCACATCCGTCAAAATTTTTGCGTCCTCAAGCCTCTCTTCTAAGCTCCTCGAAGCACAGAAATAATCAATACGCCATCCCGCGTTTTTTTCCCGTGCTTTGAACCGATAGGACCACCATGAATAAATTCCTTCCGCATCCGGATAAAAATAGCGGAATGTGTCGATAAATCCAGCGTCCAGAACTGCCGAAAATTTTGCCCTTTCCTCATCGGTAAAACCAGCGTTCTTCCGATTTGTCTTAGGATTTTTCAGGTCGATCTCCTTATGCGCCACATTAAGGTCGCCGCAGAATATGACAGGCTTTTTCTCCTCAAGCCCTTTCACATAGGCGAGAAATGCATCCTCCCACTCCATCCGATAGGAAAGACGCGCCAGCTCGTTCTGAGAATTCGGCGTATAGACGGTGACAAGATAAAATTCCGGGAACTCCAGTGTAATTACACGGCCCTCATGATCGTGCTTAGGTATCCCGATCCCATATGATACGTTTAAGGGTTCCTCCTTCGTAAAGACCGCCGTCCCTGAATACCCTTTTTTCTCTGCATAGTTCCAATACTGACGGTATCCCGGCAGGTCAAGGTTAAGCTGGCCTTCCTGCATCTTTGTCTCCTGAACGCAGAAAATATCTGCGTCAATATTCTCAAAAAATTCTATGAATCCCTTTTGTACACAGGCACGCAGCCCGTTGACATTCCATGATATCAGTTTCATTTCATCTTCCTCACTTTCTTTTATAATTTTTACCCGTCTTTTCATCCTCCCAAAAGTGTGCTACAATGTAGACACTTGAATATGAAAGGAGATACAAATATGCTTAAAGGAAAAGTTGCTATTGTGACAGGCGGTACACGCGGCATCGGACTTGCCGTTGTCAAAAAATATCTGGAGAACGGCGCTAATGTTGCTCTTACCGGCTCGCGTCAGGAAACGGTGGACAAAGCCCTCGCCGAGTTGAAAGAATATGAAGGACGCGTCATGGGGCTTTGCCCGGATCTGTGCGACGCTAAGGCTGTTGCCGATGCATTTGCTGAAGTCAAGACAAGATTCGGCAGCTTAGATATCCTTGCAAATAATGCGGGAATCTCTGCAAGGGAAAGTCTTTACGACTACGCTCCGGAGGCTTTCGACAAGATCATGGACGTCAACCTCAAAGCCGTCTTCATCTGCTCTCAGGCGGCGGCAAAGATCATGAAGGAACAAGGCGGCGGCGTTATCATTAACACCAGCTCTATGGTCAGCATTTATGGACAGCCGGCTGGGTGCGGCTATCCGGCGACAAAATTTGCTGTAAACGGGCTTACGAAATCACTCGCCCGCGAACTCGCCAAAGATCAGATCCGTGTGAACGCGGTAGCGCCGGGCGTTACCCGTACCGATATGGTCGCGGCTCTTCCTGAAGAGATGGTTCAGAGGATTTCTTCTACTATTCCTCTTGGCCGTGTGGGTGAACCGGAAGAAGTTGCGGATGCTTTCCTCTTCCTTGCAAGCAGTATGGCAAGCTATGTGACCGGAGAGGTTCTCTCTGTTGACGGCGCCGCTATGACCTAGAATACCGGGAAAGGTTCCTTAAGTCAAGGAAATTCCCCATAAAATTTCAGGCTCCTTGGCGGCGGTATCGCCTGCCGAGGAGCCTGTCTTTATGCTTGTTTATCATACCCGCAAATTATTCTGCTGCCTTAGCAGCTTACATATTCTTATTGTAAATTACCTGTAGTCCTTTCAGCAAAAGTTCATCATCCAAAATAATCTTCTTCTTGCAGTAGGGAACAATCTTCCCTGCCAGACCTCCAGTCGCGATCGCTGTCAAAGGCTGTCCCATTTCTTCCTCGAGCCGCTCAATGATTCCGTCAAGACCAGCGGCATTTGCATAGAGAATACCGCTCTTCATACACTCGATCGTATTTTTTCCAATGATACGTTTCGGGGCTTCGATCCCGATTCCCTGAAGCTGAGACGCATTGGCCGTCAGCGCGTCCAAAGATATCTCAATTCCCGGGTAAATCATTCCTCCGATATAATTCTTCTTCGCGTCAATAACGCTGACCGTGGTTGCGGTCCCCATGTCAAAGATCACAAGCGGGGGATTATATTTTGCAATACCCGCGACAGCATCGGCCACCAGATCGCTCCCGAGCTGCGCCGGATTATCCATCAGAATATTAAGCCCTGTCTTCACCCCCGGGCCCACGACCAGAACCTCTTTCTTAATGATCTTCTCAACAGCCGACTTGACCACACCTGTAACCTGCGGTACAACAGAACTGATGATCGCACCTTCGATCTTCGCCCTGTCGATACTGTAGAGATCAAGTACGATCTTAATATCAATCGCGTACTCCAGCTCCAGCTTCGTCTTATTTGTGGAAAGCCGTTCGATAAAATGTGTCTTGCCCTCTTCTACGCAGCCCAGGACAATGTTGGTATTACCTATATCGATCGCTAAAATCATGCTTTTGCACCATTCCTCATTTTTCCTTTATTTCCTGTGTAGGAAGCTTCCGTCACCTTCAGCAGCACCTTGCCGATCACGGTCACGAGAATCGCCGCCGCAATCGCTTCTGGTATTCCGGACGCCGTCACAGTCCCCATAACAAGCCCGAATACTGCGGTCAGAGCCACTTCCTTTGCCTCAGCATACTGCTGTGCGAACAAGAAATAAATGCTTCCCATTACGAACACCGTATTCACCATGGAACCCACAAATCCGGTAATCACTAACGCCGCATAGCTGTTCAGCTTCACCTTTTTCAGAAGTATCCACACCCATCCGGCAATGACGCCGATCATAATACGGCATCCGATCGAGATCCAAAGAGTCTTCACGACTCCCACAAACCCGGTCGTACTTAAAAACGGTGAAAACGCGAATGAAAGAAGAGTCGGCGCCATCGTATTGCTGATCAGGGAGCAGACTCCGAAAACGCCTCCCAGGATCGCGCCTGCCGCCGGTCCTAATATCACCGCGCCGATAATGACCGGAATGTGTACCGTTGTCGCCTTGATAATCGGAAGCTGAATCATCCCCAGCGGCGTGTTAGCCAGCAGGATCACGATTGCCGCCATTAGTGCGACACTGACCATCCAACGGGTGTCCTTTTTGTTGTTGCTGTTCATTTTTACCTCCTTGTTGCAGCTCCTTAGATTTATACCTTCATAGGGTATCCCTCATGCTACGGCATTCGGGACTCGTGAACTTAATCGCCTATTCGGCGACATGTTTCATAAGGTATCGGATGCTGCACATGCATTTATATTTGATTACAGCGCCCGGCATTTTCAGACGGGCAAACTCTAACCAATGCTAAAATCACTTTCTGTCGGAAATCTCCGCCAGAATCTTATCTATAATCCGGACCGCCGTCTCCTCTTTACTCAAAAGTGGGAGCGGTGTTTCGTCCTTTTTTGTTATCAAAGTAATACGGTTGGTATCTTTCTGGAATCCGGCGCCTTCATCTCGTAGGCTGTTCGCCGCGATCATATCCAGGTTCTTCTTTTCCAGCTTCGCCCTTGAGTTCCCTGTCAGGTTTTCAGTCTCCATGGCAAAGCCGCAAAGGAACTGTCCCGGATGCTTATGTCTTCCCAGATACATCAAGATATCGTCGGTTTTCTCCAGCTCAAGGCTCATCTGCCCGTCTGCTTTCTTAATCTTCTCGCTGCTGACGTTCTTTGGACGGTAATCCGCCACTGCCGCCGCTTTGCAGACAATATCCGCGTCCTTTGCCTCTTTTTTTACCGCCTCGAACATCTCTTTCGCCGTCGTAACCTGGACGATTTTAGCGAACATAGGTTTCGGAAGCGATGTAGGTCCTGTCACCAGAACTACCTTTGCCCCTCTGGCCGCACAGACGCGCGCAAGAGCATATCCCATTTTCCCGGAAGAATGGTTGGTAATATACCGTACCGGATCGATCGCCTCCTGCGTCGGTCCCGCTGTCACAAGTACTTTCTTTCCCGTCAAGTCCTTATCAAAAGCGATTTCCCGGTAAATGTATTCGTACAGCGCTTCCGGATCCGGCATCTTCCCCGGACCCACATCGCCGCATGCGAGATATCCTTTCGCAGGACGGATGATCTCGAAACCGTACTCTTCCAGTTTCTTTATATTATCCTGCACTACCTGGTTTAAGTACATTTCCGTATTCATAGCCGGGGCGACTATTTTTCTGCATTTTCTGCAAGCCATAACCGTTGTCGTCAACATATCGTCCGCGATTCCATTCGCCAGCTTACCAATCACATTCGCAGTCGCAGGCGCTATCATCACCACGTCCGCCAGCTTTGCAAGCGCAACATGTTCCACCTTAAACTCAAAATTCCGGTCAAACGTGTCTATCAGACATTTATGCCCGGTCAAAGTCTCAAATACAATCGGATTAATGAAATTCGCCGCGTTATTAGTCATAAGGACTTGTACGTCAAGCCCGCTCTTTACCAGCATACTTGCAAGGGACGCCGTCTTATAAGCGGCGATCCCGCCCGTCACCCCAAGTACCACTGTCTTTTTCTGTTCCATCTGTCCCTGCCCCGTCTTTCTATTCCAGAATCTTCTTGAGTTCTGCCATAAAGGTATTGACATCCTTAAATTCGCGGTATACAGACGCAAAACGGACATACGCCACCGCATCCAAGCTGCGCAGTTTTTCCATCACGATCTCGCCGACGGCACTGCTTGGAATCTCCTTGTCCTCACGGCTGAAAATATTCGTCTCGATCTCATCGATCGTTTTCTGAATATCCGACGCAGGAACCGGGCGCTTGTAGCATGCCCGCAGCACGCCGCCTTCGATCTTCGCACGGTCATACTGCTCCCGGGTGTTATCCTTCTTGATAATAATAAGCGGGATCGTCTCCACTTTTTCATAAGTCGTAAACCGCTTACTGCAGGTATCGCAGGAACGTCTCCTCCTGATTGCCGTCCCGTCGTCCGCCGGTCTTGAGTCTATAACCCTGGTATCAAGGTTGCCGCAATATGGACACTTCATCTTTTACCTCCCATTTCATGTTCTGTCTTACAGAATGGTCATACATGTACCTTATTATAAGCCAGTTTTAGTATAAATGGCGGTTAAATCTTTGTCAAGTTAAATCCTGCGCCTTCTTTATGCATGGCGTTTTGATATTACAGTTTGCGGAAACTCAAGAAATCCCGCTTCCAAACTTCGCAGTCTTTCCGGTAATTCTTCACATTTTACCCTTCCGCCTACTTGCACGACTTTAAACATTTTTCAGCGACTACCTCTACAAGGATGATATCCGGTCCCATCTTACATATGCACTCAAACGGGATGATATATTCTGCGTCATAACCAAAAAGCCCGCACATCTTCACTGGTCCGGGGACAATGATCGCCTCTACGCATCCATTGCACATGTTCAGCAGGATGTCCGCCACGCAGCCAAGCCGTTTCCCGTCGCAAAGATTAATTACTTCCCGCTGCCTCAGTTCGCAAAACCGGATATTTTTACATTCATTCCTGCATTCCTTCATATACCCTTCCTGCCTTTCCGGCTTTCCTGCCGGCTGCCTATATATTCATTATATGACGGAAGAGCAAAAGTTTCCTTTACAGATAACAGAGAGTGCATGGTGATCTTTTTCTGCCTGCACTCTCTGCTTTCATTCTTCTATGACGCTCCCTGCACCTGGAGGAGTTTACTCTTAAGCTCACTCTCAAGCCGCTGCATCTCTTTTTCTGCGTCCTGACGCTTCTGGCGTCCCTCAGTCTGGATACGCATCACCTCATCCAATGTGCTGATAAGCGACTCGTTCGTGGCTTTTAATGTCTCCATATCCACGATGCCCCGCTCCGACTCTTTGGCCGTCTCGATCGTAGCTACTTTTAGTTTCTCTGCATTCCTCTTTAGCAGTTCGTTGGTCATGTCCGTCACTTCCCGCTGTGCGGCGGCTGCCTGTGACGAATGCTCCACACCGAGGGCCAGCACCATCTGGCTCTTCCATAGAGGAATCGTATTGACGATTGTGGACTGGATTTTCTCCACCATAAGTGTGTCGTTCCCCTGGACTAGACGGATCTGCGGAGCGGTCTGCATAGAAATCGTACGGGTCAGTTCCAGGTCATGAAGTTTTTTCTCAAAGCGTGTACACATAGAATCCAGATCTCTTGCCGCCTGTGCATCCTCAGCGAGATTCGTCTGCTGTGCCTTGGCGAGAAGGGATGCAAGCTGCCCGCTCCGGACTTCATTCAGTTTTTTCTTTCCCGCAAGAATGTACATGGACAACTCTTTGAAATACGCCAGATTCAGTTCATACATCTTATCCAATATCGCGATATCTTTCAAAAGCTGCACCTGATGGGACTCCAGCACTTTACAGATCTGATTGACGTTCGTCTCCGCCTTGGCGTACTTGATTTTCATCGCCTGGATTTTATTGGCAGGTTTCTTAAAAATCCCTAGAAACCCCTTTTCTTCTTCCTCGTCAAAGTTTTTCAGCTCCTTTACCACGCCGGACAGCA
>CAMNWW010000022.1 GCA_946566415.1 uncultured Lachnospiraceae bacterium
CTTTTACTATGGACTCCCCCAGCTTGGAATTCAGACGAATCCTCTGGTAACGTCCGTGATCGCTTTGAGCATTAATTCAAGTGCGGTAAATTGTGAAGTGATCCGCTCCGGACTCATGGCTGTCAAGAAAAGTTACTATGAATGTGCCGAGGCGCTGGGGTTCAGTTACGTCCAGACACTCCGGTATTTTATCCTTCCTATTTCTTTGAGGATCGCTTTTAAGCCTTTAGTCAATAACTTTATAAACCTGATCCTGACGACCTCCGTTTGCTTTTCCATAACGGTAGTGGAACTTATGGGAGCCTGCAAGGTAATAAATGGAAGAATTGATAGACCGTTTGAAATATATATTCTTCTGTTGATCGCCTATTGCGTTGTAACATTCATACTCTCATTCGTCTCGAAAATGATAGATAAACGGATCGCAATCGAATTGTAATAGGAGGGGGAAATATGCAGGAAGCTCACGTTTATGGAAAATATGCACATTTTGCCATCGGCGATTTATATACTTTTTTATCTTCGTGTGGAACGACTTTGACCGTAACTTTAATATCTTTATTTTTAGGGAGTATTCTCGGGATCGTCATCGGTCTTATCCGCTGCTCGCACAATAAAGTCGTCTGTACGGTACCGCTGGTCTTTATCGAACCTTTAAGAAACTCGCCTTTAGTCGTACAGTTGTTTTTAGTATATTATGGTCTTCCGGTCGTCACAGGAACGCTGCTGGACGTCTACTCAGCGGCAATTCTGACTCTGTCATTAAATACAGCCGCCTTCTTTTCCGTATTGGTACACAACTCGATCAAAGCGGTTCCGGTCGCCCAATGGGAAGTGGGATATGCGCTTGGACATAGCAAGGCGTCTACCTTCATACATATCATAGCGCAGCAGGCGGTCAGGCTTCTGATACCGCAGGCCATCACCTTATATATCGGACAGCTTCAGTGCTCCTCGATCCTGTCCCTGATCTCGCTTAGAGATCTCTGCCGTGTAGGCCAGCTCCTCACCGTCCGCACAATGCAGCCCTTCATTGTATGGGGTATTGTCTTCTTTCTATATTATGCCATTTCTTTTCCATTGGCACGTCTGGCAAGCTACTTAGAAAAACGTTTGAATTATTCGTATTAATGAGGTGATGATTATGGCGATGATTGAAGTAAAAAATATTACAAAAAGTTTTGGCTCAAATATAGTATTACGGGATTTCAGCGTTGATTTTGAGCAGAGCGGCGTTACGGTCATATTAGGCCCCAGCGGCACAGGAAAGAGCACATTGCTTAGATGTATCAATGGATTGGAAAAAACCGATAAAGGAGAAATTCTTGTAGACGGACTGTCAGTAAACAACAAAAAAAATCTCCGGCAGATACGTTTAGCATGCGGAATGGTCTTCCAGCAAACCGTCATTTTCCCGCAAATGAATGTGATGGAAAATCTGATCATGTCGCCGATCAAACTACTTAAGACGCCAAAAGGAGAGGCTGTTGACCGGGCCCGGTTTTATTTAAAAAAAGTCGGTCTGGAGTCCAAAGAAAAATCAAGACATAACGAACTGTCAGGAGGGGAACAGCAGAGAATCGCCATTGCAAGGGCGCTGATGATGAATCCCAAGGCTCTTCTTTTAGATGAAGTCACCTCCGCACTGGATCCGGAAATGACCCGGGAGGTGCTGAATATCCTCGAAAATCTTGCATCAGAAGGAGTATGTATGCTTTGCGTGACGCATGAAATGCAGTTTGCAAAAGATGTGGCGAGCCGAATTCTCTTTTTAGACGGCGGTAAGCTGATATGCGACACCGGGAAAGAGGACTTCTTTTATAATGCCCGGAAGGAAAATGAACGAATCAATAAATTTCTTAGCTTTATCGGCGATTAACCACGAACCCCCGCGGCAGAGACCATTTTGCCGCGGGGGTTCCTTTTTATTAACCAAATTCGTCGTTCATAAAACGGCCGCTCTATCAACTGGCGTGAAACGCGGCGATGATAGTCCTAAAGCTGGCGATGGCCGTAAGGACATAGCCGATCGCCAAGTCTGCTATATAGCGTCCCATCAAGTCGGACTCTTCCAGAATATAATTCAGCTCCTGGAAAAGCTCGGCAAAACTCCAGCCGTAGTCTTTTAAAGAATCATAGGCATCCCAAGTCCATGCGGCTTTATTCGCGACAAAGATCATGATAAGCATAATAATTACAGACCCAACGACACCCTTTTTGTCCAGCCTGCCGCCGAGAAGTTCATATCCCTTCATTGAACAAATCGCTGTAATTGCCCCGGCGATTCCAGCAATATAACCCAATTTGTAGATCAGTATCCATGCTGCACAACCAATCAGCGAGCCAAAAAAAGCGCCCACTAATCCTGCGATAAAATTGCTTTTCGCCGGCTTGGTATTAATACTCACCGCCTGCGAATAATTCGGAAGCGCATTGGCGCATTTACTGCACTGAAAATGATAACCCCCGTCAATTTCGCAGCAGTTAAGTACTTCTGACGAATTTCCGCATTTATCACAGCCGGAAATATAATTGTATTCTGCCAAATGATCTATAATGGGGCCGATCGTCCTGTTAAGGATATCGGGAATCATCGGCTCCGGCTGAGGCTCTGGAATCCAGACCACACACATATACATATAAGTCTGGATTTTAGAAACCGGGTTATCCAAGCCGCTGTATTGGTTCAGAAATATATTTAACTGCTGATTATTCGGATCATTTGGAGTAATCCCGGAGACATCCGTCGAGAATCTGTGCGCGTATCACTTCATTTACCATTTTTCTTCCCTTTTCTCTGATAGTTTGCAGACTGCATTATTGTTATACCTATGATACTATAGGAAAATCTCTATGTAAAGCATAATCAGCGGCATTCCCTTTGAACCGTCAGCACGTTCTGCTATTCCACCCGGATTCCAAGAATATGTGATGCATGAACCGCAGCATTTCTTCCGTCCATGGATGCGCCGAATTGTCAAACGCCAGATTACATCCATGACCGCCGTGCGGGTAAATGCACAGCTCATGCCGTACTCCCGCCCTCTCAAGCGCCTCTGCCATGCGGACCGCGTTAGAACAAGGTACGGACGAATCGTCTTCACACGCCCACAGGAAGGTATCCGGGTAGTCCCCTGTCACCTGACCTTCCAGGGAAAGCCGCTCCCGCAGGGCTTCGTCCCCTCCGGTCAGGGCAAGCGCGCTGCCCTCGTGGCACTCTTCCTTAAACGAGATCACCGGATAGGCCAGGCAGAGCTTGTCCGGCCGCAGTATCTCCGGGGTAATTTTCTTCCCCAGCCTGCCGCTTAAAACTTCCGCCGCATCTTTGTAGAAACATCCCAGCGACGCGCACAGATGCCCTCCGGCAGAAAATCCCATAAGCATCACATTTTGGGGATCCACCCCGTATTCCCTGGCGTGCTCCCTGACATAATAAAGCGCAAGCGCCGCATCCTCAAGCGGAGCCGGGTGAATCCCTCTTTCCATATCCCGCGTAGTGCGGTACTTCAGCACAAAGGTTACAAATCCCTGCGCTTCCATATAATTCATGACTGGGTTCCCTTCTCCGCTAAAACATACCCTCTCATAGCCTCCGCCCGGACAGATGATGACCGCGGGATCTTTCGTCCCCTTAAGTCTGCCCCTTTCTGCTTCCGGCGCAAGAAGAAACACGGAGGACTTCCCGCCCTCCGCTTCTTTTTCCACAGTCCAGTCCCTCTCCGGATCCCAGAGCGGTACGCACCGCCTTGTATGTCGTTCCGTCACGTCCAGGACCGTCTGCACGGCATCCAGAAATTGGTTTGTCACCTGAGAAAAGGGACCGCCCCAGGGGCTTACCGCAGACTGTTCCACCAATGCCAGAGGCAGGTGATATTGATCCTTAGGAAAATAATTCAGACTATTATCTGCAAAAAATATATCCAGATATTCCCGCATATGCGGATACGCCAATATCCTGTTCAGTGAATGGTATCTTGTCACATTCATTCTCTTTCTCCTTCATTCCCGCGAACAACGAGCCAAACGAACATACTTGCATATCCATTTGATATGAATCTACTTCTTTCTCATTTAAAACACTTCTTCCAACGCCGGATATAATTTCCTGAATTTCTGGTACCGTTCTTCATACTTTGCGACAAGCTCTGCCTCCGGCTCCACCGTATCAACGACTTTCACCAGTTTTTCGGCAGCCTCTTCCACACTCTTAAATTCGCCGCATCCTACGGCCGCCAGCATCGCGCCGCCGTATCCCGGTCCTTCCTCGCTGCCTATCACATCTACCTTAAGATTCATGACATTTGCGATGATTTTCTTCCACAGCGGGCTTTTCGCCCCGCCGCCGCAGATTTTTGTCCGCTCAATCTTGATTCCAAGGCTTTTCGCTACCTCCAGGGAATCCCGAAGCGCGAAGGCTACGCCCTCCAGTACCGCCTGCGTCATCTCTTCTCTTGTGGTATCCATGGACATTCCGAAAAATACCGCTCTTGCGTTGGGGTTGTTGTGCGGAGAACGCTCCCCCATAAGATAAGGAAGGTAGAAGACCTGGTTCTCTCCAAGCCTTGTAATCCCCGCCTGCTCCGCCGCAAAATCTTTCGTCCGCAGGATATCCTCGCTCCACCATTTGTTGCAGGATGCCGCGCTAAGCATACATCCCATCAGGTGATAGCATCCGTCCGCATGAGCGAAGGAATGGAGCGCGTTATTCTCATCCACGCCGAATGACCTGCTGGAGATAAAAATCGTCCCCGATGTTCCGAGGGAAATGTTGCACATCCCGTCTCCGACGGTTCCCGTACCGACTGCCGCCGCAGCATTGTCCCCCGCTCCTGCGATGATCCTTACACTCTCCGAAAGCCCGGTCGCCCTGGCGATCTCCGGTTTCAGCGTTCCGACCGCCTCATAGCTCTCATACAGCTTCGGGAGCTGCTCTTCTCTCACCTGGCAGATAGCCATCATCGGCTTTGACCAGCATTTATTTTTCACATCCAAAAGCAGCATCCCTGATGCATCGGAATAATCCGTACAATGTACGCCGCTTAAACAGTAGGCAAGATAGTCTTTGGGAAGCATGATCTTATTGATCTTCTGGAAATTCTCTGGTTCGTTTTCTTTCATCCAGAGGAGCTTCGGCGCTGTAAAGCCGGCAAAAGCGATATTTGCTGTATACTCAGGCAGCTTTTCCTTCCCGACCTCCTGATTCAGATAATCGGTTTCCTTCCCTGTCCTGCCGTCGTTCCAAAGAATTGCCGGGCGGATAACCTGGTCCTTCTCATCCAGCGCAACCAAACCATGCATCTGTCCCCCGAAGCTGATTCCTTTGACTTCGGATGCATCCGCGCCCTCGACCAGTTCCTTGATTCCCTCGATCGTTTTCTCGTACCAGTCCTGCGGTCTTTGCTCCGACCAGCCCGGGTGCGGGAAATACAGAGGATACTCCTTTGACACAATATTTCGGATCTTTCCCTCTTCATCCATAAGCAGCAGCTTGACTGCCGAAGTCCCAAGATCAATTCCTATGTATAACATGCCTTTCCCTCCTATTTGGTTATCCTATTTCCATGGATTTTCTGACGGATACCGGACAGACGCCGGCTGATTATAGCCGATCTCCTCCACCGGAACGCCGATATATTTGAACACTTCAAACAATGCCCTGCCATGGTTTCCGAATGCGACCGCGCCGTGATGCGGATAATTCTTCTCAATCAATACATGGCGGTAAAACCTGCCCATCTCTGGTATCGCGAACACGCCGATGCCGCCGAACGATTTTGTAGCTACCGGAAGCACCTCGCCCTGCGCGATATAGGCGCGAAGCTTACAGTCCGCCGTACTCTGCAGGCGGTAGAAGGTGATTGCACCAGGTACGATATCTCCCTCCAGCGTCCCCTGCGTAACTTCTTCCGGAAGCGCCCTTGCCATAATGAGCTGATATTTCATCTCGCAGAAGCTCAGTTTTGACCGCGCTGTATTTCCACAGTGGAAGCCCATGAAGGTATCCTTGTGCGTATACGGGAACTTCCCTTCGATCTCTTCCTTATACATATCCGCCGGGACATTATTATTGATATCCAAAAGCGTTACCGTATCCTCGCTTACAATAGTTCCGATAAATTCACTGAGCGCCCCGTAAATATCCACTTCACAGGACACCGGGATCCCTTGCGCCGTCAAACGGCTGTTCACATAACAGGGAACAAATCCAAACTGCGTCTGAAACGCCGGCCAGCATTTTCCCGCAATCGCGACGTATTTCCGGTAGCCTCTATGCTCCTTGACCCAATCCTTCAAGGTCAGCTCGTACTGCGCAAGCTTTGCCAGGATCTCCGGCTTCTTGTTGCCCGCGCCAAGCTCCTCCTCCATCTCTTTTACTACCGCCGGGATCCGTTCATCCCCCGCGTGCTTATTGAACGCCTCAAAAAGATCCAGCTCCGAGTTCTCCTCGATCTCCACCCCCAGGTCAAAAAGCGGCTTGATTGGGGCGTTGCACGCCATAAAATTAAGCGGTCTTGGCCCAAAGCTTATGATCTTAAGACTACTAAGCCCGATCACCGCCTTCGCGATCGGACGGAATTCATGGATCATATCCGCACATTCTTCCGCTGTCCCCACCGGGTATTCCGGGATATATGCTTTGACATTACGGAGTTTCAGGTTATAGCTGGCATTCAGCATGCCGCAGTAGGCGTCCCCTCTGCCCTGGATCAGATTGTCGCCTCTTTCTTCGGCCGCCGCGATAAACATCTTCGGTCCCTCAAAATGCTTCGCAAGCAGCGTCTCCGCGATTTCCGGTCCAAAGTTGCCCAGATAAACGACCAGAGCGTTGCATCCCGCCCTCTTCACGTCCTCCAGCGCCTGCGCCATATGGATCTCACTCTCCACAATACAGACCGGGCACTCATAGATCTCCTCTGCGCCGTACTTCTTCGTATACGCTTCCATCAGCGCCTTCCTTCTCGTCACCGACAGGCTTTCCGGGAAACAATCCCTGCTGACCGCGACAACTCCAATCTTCAACTCCGGCATATTACTCATCATGCTACCTCCTTATTTTTTTCATCGCCGATTAGGCGATTAAATTCCGGCGCCCCACCCTCGGGGCTCCCTTGTTTTTTCCATCGCCATGCGGCGATCGGCATTATGAACAGTATATCAGTTATCCCTGCATTCATCGACCATTTACTTGCCACATCTAGGGTTATTTTTTGCTCCTTTTCTTCCGGTATTCGCTTGGCGTCATATGATACCTAGATAAAAAGACGCCGCACGGATTGCTCCGCACGATGTGCTCCCACATCTACGCTCCGCTTCGGTCGGCACTAAACGAATGTCCACTGGACATTCAGCACCCTACCCTGGTTTCATCATATATAAGTATACAACATCATTTGCCGCAAATACAGATTTAATCTGCCGGAATGCGGGTATTTTTAAATGATGTACAATTTTGTACGTAGTTCCCCGCACGAGGATTTTCATATGAATCCTGGAAAATTGAATCCCGTTATCGACTTCATCAATACACTGTGCAACTTTTTTGCGCTGAACCTGGCGTTCCAGATTATCTGCCTTCCGGTGTTCACGATCGGAACCGCGCTTGCTTCTCTGTATTACGTGACGCTAAAGCAGGTCAAAAGGGAGTACGGCTACCTGGTGCGGACTTATCTCAGGGAATTTAAACGCAATTTTAAGAATGGAACGCTTGCGCCGCCTGCTTCTGCCTGTTCGTCCCGCTTAACAAAGTCCTCCTGGCGCTTTTTGCCTTCGGATTCGTACTTCCGGTCTATCTGCAGTGCATTATATTTAACAAAATATTCAATCCTTATGAAAAGGCAGAGAAAAATATTTCTAAAAATAAGGAAAGTATTCTGATGCGGCACGCAGACATGATGACCGGGACGTCACAGTTTTAAGTAGTCACCCTATTTCTCCCCAAACCACACTATCTCAGAAAGGACATAAAACCATGAAATTCGGACATTTCGACGATACAAAACGAGAATATGTTATTACCACTCCGCAGACACCGCTTCCGTGGATCAATTACCTGGGAAATGAAGATTTCTTCTCCCTGATCTCCAATACCTGCGGAGGCTATAGTTTTTATAAAGACGCAAAACTGCCCAGGCTGACCCGCTATCGGTACAACAACGTACCTGCGGATACGAACGGGCGGTATTACTTTATTCACCATAACGGCACAGTCTGGACTCCTGGGTGGCAGCCGGTAAAGCCCCCGCTGGATACTTATGAGTGCCGTCATGGTCTTGGCTACAGTAAATTTCTTTCATCTAAGAACGGGATTCATGCGGAGCTGACTGCATTTGTCCCTCTGCACGAAACCTGTGAGGCTGATCGGCTGATCCTTCGCAACGACACCCAGGAAAACCAGACCTTATCTTTGACTTCCCGGAAGTATCGAAAATCCAAAGGCCGTAAGGGAAGACTCCTCCTTCCAATCTATCGCCAGCGGGGGCGCAGTGATCGGCTCCCACCGTTTGTCTGTCACCCTCGCCCCGGGACAGGAAAGAAGCTTTATCTTTTTGCTCGGCTATGCCGAAAATCCTGCGGATGAAAAATGGGAGGCGCAAGATGTCATCAACAAAAAGCCTGCTCTTGGCGCAATCTTTCGGATGAACGACGACAAAAAATTCGACGGCGCCCTCACAGCGTTGTCCGCATACTGGGACGCTTTATTGTCCCGTTTTACACTGAACTGCGCGGATGAAAAACTCTGCCGCATGGTAAACATCTGGAACCAATATCAGTGCATGGTCACCTTCAACATGTCCCGCTCCGCCTCCTATTTTGAATCCGGAACCGGTCGCGGCATGGGATTCCGCGACTCCTGCCAGGATCTTCTTGGTTTCGTACATCTGATTCCCGACCGGGCAAAACAAAGGATTCTGGATATCGCCGCCACACAGTTTGAGGATGGCAGCGCCTACCACCAATACCAGCCGCTTACCAAAAAGGGCAATGCCGATATCGGAAGCGGATTTAACGACGATCCACTGTGGCTGATTGCCGGGACTTGCGCATACATTAAGGAAACGGGATATCTGACGATCCTGGAGGAACAGGTGGACTTCAACAACGACCCTTCCAAAACCCGGACGCTCCTTACGCACCTGAAACGTTCCTTTGACTATACGCTTGGGCATTTAGGTCCTCATGGGCTTCCCCTCATCGGACGCGCAGACTGGAACGACTGCCTGAACCTGAATTGTTTTTCTACGGAGCCGGGCGAGTCCTTCCAGACCTTCGGCCCGTCGTAAGGACCTGTTGCGGAATCTGTATTTATCGTAGGGATGTTTGTAAAATATGAGCGCGAATATGCGGCGGTCAACCGAATCCTCGGCAATGAGGCGGAGGCCCGCCGCGCCGAGACGGCGGTGGACGACATGTACCGGACGATCTTAGATTCCGGCTGGGACGGCGAATGGTTCCTGCGCGTCTACGACGCAAACGGGGAGAAAGTCGGCTCCGATGAGTGTGAAGAAGGGCATGCCCTGAAAGCCCTGGACTCCGTTCAAAAGTATTTGGATACCAAATATGGTATCGTACTCCAACAGCCGCCCTACAGCCGCTACTATGCCAACCTGGGAGAAATTTCTTCTTACCCGCCGGGCTATAAGGAAAATGCAGGTATTTTCTGCCACAATTATCCCTGGGTATCCATCGCTGAAACTCGTATCGGACGCGGCAGGCGTGCCTTTGATATCTACAAAAAGGCCTGCCCGGCATACATCGAGGAAATCAGCGACATCCACCGTACCGAGCCGTATGTCTATTCTCAGATGATCGCCGGAAAGGACGCTCCGAAACACGGGGAGGCGAAGTATAGCTGGCTTACCGGAACCGCAGGTTTGTGATCCATATCGAGATTCAGAATCCGGACCACGTAGAAAAGGGCGTCCGTTCTATGGAAATCGACGGCCGCAGAATTTCAGGGAACTGCATCTGCCCTGACAAAAGTAAGAAGGAATATCATGTCAAGGTCGTGATGGGCGTGTAAACAGTTACTATTCACAGTCCTCCACCCGCATGTGCACTCGTCACCTCTTTGAGGCTCCAGTCTCGCTCCATACCGTTTCCCTCTATGACTTGCTTTCCAAGAGGTATCGGGATGTCATTGTCCAGCCGGGCAGGCTTAAAAACGAATTTGCCGCACGGGTGTCGTGAAATAAACCAAAAAAGATTGTAGAACATAAGAAAATATGATAAAATACGACATAGCAACCGTGTTGCAGGGTGGCGTTGACCTCTATTCTTGACAGGATGGGGGTGATGCTATGAAAAATCAGAATAATTTTGATTTTAAGGATTTGTTGACTTTTGGCATATTCCTTTTGGCATTGCTTACATTCGTTTTTACGTTTTGTAAGTAAGTCTACATAGAAAAACCACCCCAAAACTTTGACCGGATGCGGGGTGGATTTTTCTATTTCCATTTTGTAAGGTCAACCCACCTTGTACCCATAGGGCATAATATGGGGCGGTTGTCTTTTCTTACTAATAATATACCATAAACGGGCTGAGAGTTCAAGAGTAAACTCAAGCCCTTAAGTTCTACCATACTGTAAGAGTTACTCTTCACGAACTAATAGTAACCTTAAACAAGTTCAACAAGTCCATCGTAAATCCGAGCTTGACATCCCCGGCAAAATCCAGCACAATAAAGATATCATTCCAAGAAGCGATACGTCCAAGAGGTGCATGATCTTGAAAAAATATTTTAACGTGACCGGAGTCTGCCGGCCGGATATTCATTATATGGTCGATTTGAACACAAGACTAAAAGAGATGAAAAAATCTGTAGACGCAGGAGAATATTTTGTTATCAGCCGGGCGAGACAGTATGGCAAAACCACCATTTTGCGCGCTCTGAGCCGATATCTGTACGGAGACTACATTGTAGTCTCTTTCAGCTTCCAAAGAATAAGCGCGGCGGATTTTGAAAACGAGAACGCCTTTTCCAGCGCCTTTGCCGATATATTTTTACGGGAAATATTGAACAAAAAAAGGAGCGGAACGGAATTTCAAAAAGCAGAACTGGATAGACTCCAGCGAATAGCCGATATCAGAGATACCGGCCTGAGAAAGTTGTTCTTGGCATTAAGCGATTTATGCGGGACGGCCGAAAGACCGGTCGTACTCATGGTGGATGAGATAGACAGCGCGTCGAATAACCAGGTCTTCTTAGACTTTCTTTCACAGCTTCGGGACTATTTCCTGAACCGGGATGAGACTCCCACCTTCCATTCCGTGATCCTGGCAGGCGTTTATGATATCCGGAACCTCAAACAACGAATCCGCCCGGAGACAGAGCACCGTTATAACAGTCCATGGAATATTGCGGCGGATTTTGATATTGACATGAGTTTTTCGCGTGCGGATATTGCCGGAATGCTGCTATGTTATGAAGACGATCACACGACAGGCATGGATATAAAAATGATCGCAGATCTGATCTACAGCTATACCTCCGGCTATCCCTATCTGGTATCCCGGATCTGTAAACTGATCGACGAGCATCCTGCGGAAAATCTGACATGGTCCCGGGAGGGCATCGTAGAAGCCGTAAAGATACTATTGCAGGAACCGAATACATTGTTCGACGATATGATCAAGAAACTGGAAGATTATCCCAAGCTTCGGGAGATGTTGTACGATATCCTCTTCCATGGCAAAAGTTATCCTTTCACCCTTTATAATCATGTAATGAATATCGGTAAAATGTTCGGATTCCTGAAAGAAGAACACGGTGAAACCGTCATAGCAAACAGGATTTTTGAGACACAGCTTTACAATTTATTCCTGTCTGAAGAAGTTTCCGAAGGACTGGGATACCAGGTCGCCTCGCTGGATAAAAACCAATTCATCAGAGACGGAATGCTTAATATGGATCTGGTCATGGAAAAATTCCTGATTTATTTTACAGATATCTATGGCGGATACACAGAAAAATTCGTTGAAGAAAACGGAAGGCGTCTGTTTCTGCTCTATATCAAACCGATCATCAATGGCACGGGAAATTATTATGTAGAAGCACAGACACGCAACCAGATGCGCACAGATGTTGTTATAGATTATCGTGGAAAACAGTTCATCGTGGAACTCAAAATCTGGCGCGGGGAAGAGTACCATAAAAAAGGAGAACAACAGCTTGCAGAATATCTTGATCAATATCATTTGAAAAAGGGTTATCTTCTCAGCTTCAATTTCAATAAAACGAAACAGACCGGGATAAATACAATCCAATACAACGGCAAAACAATTGTTGAAGTTATGGTATAGATCCCTATCTTCCAATCGGGCAGGAGGAATAATTTTTGCATAGGATTAAAGCAACAAGGGCGAAGATATTTTAAACTTCTTCGCCCTTGCCCTTTATTGTTTCGTTGATTTTGGAATTCATTCACACACTTTTATTTGGGTTTGCATAGTACCAATAAAAATCGATGAATCTGTCCTTCGACACAGCCATTTTGCTCCAAAATCTGTTGCGCATACAGCAATCTATTCTTGCAGCTATCTACAGAAAAATCAGGAAATTCCCACTCTATAATATGTGCAAACCAGACAAGTGCACCTATATCGAAAAATTTGATTGGCCTAAAGCATTCCTGTGCATCCAGAATGTCAAACCCCGTATCACGAAACTGTTTGCTGACCATCTTAAGATATTGTTCTGGAAACGGAAGTTTCGTCTTACCTAAGAGGAGTTCCACCAATTCACGGTCATTTTCAGCTCCTACCTGTTCAGTAATAAAAATTCCGCCATTTTTCAAAACACGATGTATTTCCTTGGCATTAAGATCACCGTGACGATTAATGACAACGTCAAATTCAGAATCATCAAATGGAAGAATATCTTTCCCATCCCCTGCACGAAAATCAATTCCGAGAGGGAGCAATATTTCTCTGCACAGCTGAACGTTTGGAGGATATGCCTCTGTTGCACTTGTCTTTCCATAGGGGTGGCGGAGGGATAATAAAAATTCACCACCTCCAGTATCTATATCCAGCAGTTTCATTTCCGGTCTTAGATAATCCAGTATGATTCGTTGATATTTCCAAGGCAAGTCCGTTTCTTCCGTATATTTTCCCTCAATGTGTGAAAAATCCCATCCATGGATATGCGCAACGCTTTCTTCTCTTTTCCAAATACTTATCAATTCACTTTCTTTCACAGTAACTACTCCTATTTTGATTATTATTGGTTTATATAACTTCACTTCCTTTTGAATAATTCACAATCTTATCAAGCGTAAACAGCAGCACATTCTCCCCCGCCGCTTTTTTCTCTAGTGTTTCATCAAACCCATTTTCTGAGAACAGCGCATAGAAAAACTTTGCCTCTTGCTTCAAAGGCGTCAGCTTCGCGGCCGTATCCAGGTATTCTGAATACCGAAACGGTGCGTTTTTGAACTTACACTCTCCCACAAGATACTCTTTCTCATCTTTCCCGATTCCGAGCAGGTCGATCTCGGTTTCCGCCGTTCTCAGACCGAAAGCCGCCTTCTCGTCCCTGACCGCCGTTTTTCCCGTCCATCGCCCCATCTTCGCATAGCGGAAGGGAAGAGCATTCTTCTTCTGCATTTCCCTGACAAATTCTCTGCATACATCCTCAAAAGCCGCCGCCGCAAATTCATGGAGTCCCGGTTCAATCATATATTGATATACGCCGTCCACATCCCCATCCTCGAGCTGCGAAAAATTTGCAAAACCAAACGCATACCAAAACCGGAAAAAATTATCTGTCAGCCGGTATGTCCCCCTGTTGGTATTCGCCTTTTCCTTTATCCGGGCGTCCACGGAAAATTCTCGCTCGACAATACCCAGTTCGACCAGGTTTTTAAGATAAACGCTGGTTTTTGACGTGTCCTCAATGAGCGACTTTTGGCTGATCTCATTCAATTTTGTGCTGCCAAGGGCGACCGTTTCGATAATTGAATTATAGATTGGCGTCTCTCTGAGCTCCTGATGAAGAAGGAAATCCGTCTCACTGTACAGCACACAGCCTTTCATCAGGATATTTCGCTTTATATTTTCCGAAACAGAAAGCGACGGATCAAACTGGTTCAGATAATGGGGGATTCCGCCAAGCACGGCATATACCAGTATTTTATCCCTGTCCGAATTGTTTGGAAAAAACTTCGCGGCATCATAAAACCCCATTTCTGTCATTTTATAAATACCAGTCGCCCTTCCATATAATGGGTTCTTTTCCGCAAGCAGTTCCTTTTCCATAAAACTCATTGCGCTTCCGCACAGAATGATCATTACATTGCTGTTTTTGAGCTTTTCATCCCAAAGGTTCTGCAGGATTGAGGGAATACTGTTATTCCCTTTGCACATATACGGGAACTCATCTATCACTATCAGCTTTTTCTTATCCCCGTATGGCAGATCCAGGATTGCGCCGAATGCTTTTTCCCAATCTGAAAATTCTGAAATGTACTGCTTTGCAGGAATCTCTTCCTGGAGAAGCTGTTTTGAAAACTTTACAAGCTGTACCTTATCCGTACTTTGCGTACAGGAAAAAAATACGTGCGGTTTGTCCTTACAGAACTCTCTGAGCGTTTCGGTCTTGCCCACCCGCCGTCTTCCATACAGAACAATAAGCTGCCCCTTATTTTCCTCATATTTACTTTCTAAAAATCCGAGTTCTTTTTCCCTGCCGATAAACATGAGCCTCCTCCTACGCTCTTCTGGTTCGTCTGCCCCTCCCAATAATCCGCGATCGCCAGAACGCCCAAAATATCCAGCTTTACCGCCTGCAGCAGCACGTCGATATTATGCGCTTCATCGGGACCGTGGGCGCTGCCGTGCCCCTGCGGAAACGGTTTTTCCTCGTGAGGATTGCCTGCGCCAAAGCCGCATCCCTGCCGGAAGTGCCTGGCATAAGTACACCCCTCCATAATATAAGCGGTATCTCTGCCGCCGCTTGCCTCATGGTACAGGTCCACAAGCAGCTTCGGGATTCCCTCCCCGGCAGATATATAATACCCCGGATCTTCCCTGATAAATTCCACCAAAATCCCTTCTCCGTCTGCTACTTTCTGTATCTTTTCTTTTGCCTCCCCCAGGTCCTGGCAAATCGGAAGGCGGATATCTACAACCGCGATTTTTTCTATCGTTTCCCCGCCTGGCGCTTCCCCGGGACGGTCCTCCTCTGTAACTTTACAGATTGTATTTCCATACTGTTCGCTGCAAATATCCAGCCCGAATACTTTCCCGTCCTTATCATGAATGAGTTTTTCCCAAAAATCTCTGTTCTCATCGTTATGGTCCGAAGCACACTTCACCTGAAATTTCAGCAGGCTCTTCTCTCCGTTTGTGATCGGGAAGTCGTCGTCCGCCGCCAGTCCAAAATCCGGCTGCCCCGCGCGCTCCAAATAATATTTCAAATCCTCCATGTCCGTCTCTTCATGGGAACCTACAAACAGCCGCACGTCGCATGCCGGACGGACTTTCTGCTCGCGCAGGAAGATAAGAGCATATAGCAGCGCCACAAGCGGTCCCTTATCGTCCACCACGCCGCGCCCGATGATATAGCCTTTATCTACAACGCCTCCAAAAGCCGGATAGATATTCCCTTCCGAAGCCGGAATCACATCCGTATGGGCCGCAAGCAGGAGCCTCTTACAATTTTTCTCTGCTTCCTCCCAGGGACGTATTTCAACACCATAATAATCATAATTCTCCACACAAAGTCCGTTTTCCCGGGCAATATCGGCGCAAAAATCAAGCGCCTGGGCGCATTTTGCGCCGTAGGGATACCTTCCGTCCGCCTCGGCGGCAACGCTCTGGATCCTTACCAAGCTAGAGACCTGCTCGACAATCTCGTCCCTCCGGCGTTCAACAAATTCGTCAATTTTCTGTCCCCATTTTTTTATCATTGTTTTTACCATCCTCCCGTTCCATCACCGCCGGGCGATTCTAATCGTGCGCCAAACCTACGGTACAAAAATACGCTAAGCAAAAATCTTGAAAGCTGATCTGCCGCAATTACAATCCAGATTGCAAGAATCGGTAAATGAAGCACGTACGCCGCAAGCAGACACAGTGGAATACGGACGACCCAGATACCAAATCCAGCCACCAGCATCGGCGTGTTCTTATAGCCGAGGGCCCGTATGGTGCCGTTATAGATTCTGGACAAATTCTGCGGAATCTGGATGAATCCCATCACGAACACATAAACGGCCCCGATCGCCTGCAGCTCGGGCTTATTTGTCATGACCTTCATAAATACATTCGGCAGAAGAATCAAAAGCAGCGATGTCACGACACTGATCGCCGCGGCCACCCGGATCAGTTCTTTGAAATAAATTTTCCGCAATTTCTCATCCTTTTTTCCGATCGCCCTTGCCGCCAGCGTTGTGGACGCAGTGCTGAACCCGATCGCCGGCATTTCCGTGATCGTCTCCGCCTGGATACCGAGCTGATATGCCGCAAATGCCGACGCGCCGTAAAACAGGATTATTTTGCTCAGAATAATCGCCGAAAACTGCCAGAACATACTCTCAAGCGCAGCCGGTATTCCCGTGGTATATATGTCATAGATACAGTT
>CAMNWW010000023.1 GCA_946566415.1 uncultured Lachnospiraceae bacterium
GCAAGCATGACGAGTCTGTCTGCAGATCCAAATCGGCTGTGAATAGTAACTTTCCATCATTTTATCACGGATCAGCACACCTGTAAACATTGACACTACACCTTTTTCATGTTAGAATTGGTGTAAATTTAAAAATTACAGGAGGTTTGGATATGAGAATCACACAAATTATTTTCAGCCCGACCGGAGGAACTCAGCGAGTCGCTGACATCTTGACGTCAGGATGGAACTTTGATGCGATTGATAAAGTGGATTTATCTAATCCCAAAACAGACTATAGTCTGTTCAATTTTGAAGAGGACGATATAGCCGTCATTGCCGTACCCTCTTTTGCCGGCCGTGTTCCGGTTCTTGCCGCTGAAAGGCTCGCAAAACTTGACGGCCGTAAGACCCCGTGCGTTCTTATCTGCGTGTACGGAAACCGCGCTTACGAAGATACTCTCATCGAATTACATGATTTGGCAAATCAGAGCAATTTCAAAGTAATCGCCGCCATTTCAGCCGTCGCCGAGCATTCCATTATGCACCAATATGCAGCCGCCCGCCCCGACCGGCAGGACAAACGCCAATTGCAGGATTTTGCGAAAAAAATATATGAAAAAATCACTGACACCGCCGCCTGCGATATCCCTCTCAATCTCCCGGGAAACAGACCCTATAAAAAGACCGGAGGAAGCAGCCTAATTCCCAAAGCAGACGCAAAATGCACCCACTGCGGAATCTGCGCCGACAGATGCCCCGCCGAGGCTATAGACAGAAATAACCTTAAAGTCTCAGACAGCAAGAAATGCATCTCTTGTATGCGCTGCATTGCCGAATGTCCCAGTTCTGCACGCAAGGTAAATAGCGCAATGGTTGCCGCCGCTGCTTTCGCAATGAAAAAGGCATGTTCTGAGAGAAAGGAGAATGAGCTTTTTATTTGATTCCGCCCTCTCCTCATCTCATTCATTTAGTACACAAACGCCGATACCTGCGGCGTCAATGCCCACGTGGCTGGCTATGCTGCAGGAAAGCGGTCTGTAATATACCTCCATATCGGGAAACGCCTCCCGGACCTGCGTAAGCCACCATCCGGCATCCTCTTCTTTTTCAAAGGTCCCGGCAGCCCCAACGCGTATCTTGGCTGCGTCAATTCCCCCAAAACGGGACGCGATGTCAGCCTTTACCGCCTCAACCATTTTCTTCCCGCTCTGCTTCATGCCTCTTACCTTTGTATAAAGATCCAGTTTTTCTCCCTGTATGGTCAGTACCGGCTTTATATTGAGCATACTGGCAACCGCAGCGGCAGAAGCCGTGATACGTCCGCTTTTCTTAAGGTATTTCAGGGAGTTCACCGCCACATAGATGCTTGACTGGTAAGCCGAATGTTCAAGATACTCCTTTATGCTGCCGGCCGGACATCCTCTGTCAGCCATATGCTTTGCCTCATATACAGACTCCAATAATGTAACGGAAATCCGATGGCTGTCGGCAACATGCACTTTCCCGCCGTATTCCGCTGCGAACTGCACCGCACTATGGCAGGAACTGCTCAGACCGCTGGACATAGGGATATATACAATTTCATCATATCCCGTCTTAAAAAGGGCGTCCCACGATTCCATGACGTCTCCTGGAGACGGCTGTGAAGAGGAAACATCCCTGCCATTTTTCAGGGCATCGTACAACTGCCCATTCGTGATATCAACCCCCTCGAAATAGCACTCCCCATCGATAATCACGGGCATAGCGATTACATATATTCCCTTCGCCCTGCCCTCTTCTACTGTTATCCCACTGTTTGTATCTGTTACAATTGCTGTTTTCATAATCTCTCCTGTAGTTGTTACTATCCGCAGTAACCTGTAATTGACAAATCTAAAATCTTTGCTAAAATCATATGAAACAAGTGTATCATTTTGACTTGTCAACCACAACCGCACAACATGATACAAAAACGGCGATGCTGTAACACAATCTTGGAAGGAATACCGCTATGGATAAAAGAAAAGAAGCAAATATACGTGTCAAAAAAAACATTACAGAAGCTCTGCTGGGATTAATGCAGAAAAAAAGTTTCTCCGACATTTCCATTACTGAAATCATCCGTACTGCAAAGGTTGCAAGGGTATCTTTTTATCGAAACTATCGCTCTAAGGAAGATATACTGACTACTCTGATTGAAGATGTGCTGGAACAATTCCGGAGTGAGATCTGCCTTGACGGCGCAGCATATTATACTTACCAGAATGTCCTCAAAAGCTTCCAATATTTTAAAACGTACAGCCATTATATGCTGGATCTGTACTTGTTTGGTTATGGCTCTATACTGTTGGAAAAGTTAAATCAGTCCCATGAAATAGTGGCTGGAACCATGTCCAACCACTCAATTGAAAAATATAAACTGTATATGTACATCGGAGCTTTATACAATACTGCGATCATATGGCTCAACAATGGCGCTAAAGAAAACACAGAGGATATTGCCAGAATGTTCTGCAAAACCTGTGGTATCCCCTTTACATAGAATCCCTTTCCTGCTTTTACAGACTCCTCCCCGCCTTTTCATACCATTCCCTGGTGATTCTCTCATGGGAAGAGCCTTTAAACTCCTCCCTCGTTTTTAACTCCCAGCTACCATCTGCCAAATCGAACGGAAAATACACGTCCGCCGGATACGTCCGGTTCCAGCGGTATAGAAGGACGGCCTGCACCTTTTCCAGATAATCCGCCAGTGCATCCGCGTTTTCCACGAAACAATAATCCTCCCTGCCGGCCGCGGCAAGAAAATCTTCTGACGCCAGGATCCCTGTATCCGCGTGGTTTTCAAACAGTGCATAAGAATATGGGGACATCCAAAGTTTCTTTCCCGCGCACTCGCGAAGCATATCTTCCCTAAGGACACGGTCCCGGCTCTGGCGGCGTCCGTGAAACATCATTCCTTTTTTTCCGTCTATACATGCAATAATAATCATTACTCCACCTTATCTGCCTGGTTTCCCAGATGACGGTCATTTACCAGGATTCCTTGATACATCGGCGCTTGAAACCGTTCTGCGAACAATTTGCACTTACACATGAAAATATAATAAATATTCTTCCCGCACATCTGCAGTGTCTCAAAGTTTCCCTGCCCTTTTGCTATAATCACATCCGACGCATCGATCTTTTCTCTAGCCTCATCAGATATCCGTTCCAGGCAGGTTCCGGCAGCGGAGCTTCCGTTTCCTATCACAGTCACGTAAGATGTAAGTCCTGCCTGCCTTGCATCCTCCATCACCGCGTCATTTACCACAGGACAGCCCCTTACGATCACACAAATGTCCAGCTTTGGATTCCTCCTCTGAATCCTTTCGATCAGCAGCCCGTCGAGTACGATTTCCCCGCAGTTGTCCGTCAGATAAACCATCTTCTTTGCCTGTGTAATATCAGTGTAAAGCGCTTCAAGTTCAGCTGTGTCGATCTCATGATTTTCCGCCGCGTCAAGCATTTCCTTTAGTTTCTTTTCATCCACTCTGTCCATAGCGGCAAAATCAATGTAATTCCCTGTCATCGCGTACTGTACAGCCAGCTTAAACGGATTCGGCGAACCAGAAATCTTTTTTTGAAGAGCAGGTCTAATCTCAAGCATCATTTTGTTAAAATGGTTCTTGATGTCTTTATAATCCTTATCTGCCCCGAACATCTGCTTTTGAATCTGGTAAATGTCATCCATAATCTCGGGTGCGCTCATTGTAACCGGTGCGTCTGCAATAATCCGCAGGAGTTTCTGCATATATGCGGTTCTGATCTTTGGGGGTGTGTCCGCAGGGTATCGCCCGATCTGTTTGTTTACAAGACACTTCACGCACTCCGGCTCCAGCCTGACAGGGGATACTGTTCCCTTTTTTTCATCCGGCATTTTAATATGTCCTTTCTGCAATTTAACGCCGACAGTTACTCTATTTTACAGTCTAGGATCCGATAAACAGACTCATTGATTCTCTCTTCCGAAAGCGTTCCATCTCGTACCGCGTCCAAAACCCCCTCATACGCCTGTTCAAAATCCGCCGGCATCAGAATCATATCTCCTCCGGCCTGGATGACTTTTACCGCCGCCTCCGCCGGGGTATAGTAGTTTGTAATCGCTCCCATACTCATAGAATCTGTGATAACTATGCCGTCAAATCCTAATCGCTCCCGCAGAAGCCCTCCTATAATCGCAGGCGACAAGGTCGCAGGAATACTGTCGCCGGTCACCTCCGGAAGGGAAATGTGTCCCACCATGACGAATTTGGCCCCTGCCTGGATGCCGGAAACAAACGGAAGGAACTCCGTCTCTTCAAGCTGCTCCAGCGTTCTCTCATTTGCTACCGCCGCTTCATGACTGTCGCCGTCAGTACCGCCGTGCCCGGGAAAATGCTTCAGTACCGCTTTAATATTGTACTCTTTAAGCCCTTTTACCACCTGTGCGGCCATCTGTGCATCCACCTTTGCGTCCGGACCGAAAGAGCGTTTTCCGATCACCGTATTATTCGGGTTCGTTAAGACATCCGCCACCGGGGCAAAATCCATGTCAAATCCAAGCTCGGAAAGATAACTTCCTATCGTCCGCCCTGCCTGGTACGCGGCCTCGTAATCCTCCGACGCGCCGATTGTCTGCATATCCGGTACTTTTTCCACGGAAAATCCTTCATTATTTGCGATTCTTGCTACCAAGGATCCTCCTTCTTCGTCCACTCCGATGAAAAGGGGATATTTGGAATATGACCTGGAATTTGCAATCATAGTCTTAATCTGCTCTTCATCCAGGATATTCTGTTTAAAGTATACAAGCCCGCCGACCGGATATTTTTCGAGGCTCGCTTTTGTAGATTCTCCTGCCTGGACGACCGTACTTACATGCGTGAGCTGTTCCGGGGTCACCATAAAAAGCTGGCAAACCTTTTCCTCAAGCGTCATACCGGAAATGATTCTGGAAATCTGTTGTCTTCTCTGTTCTTCCTCACTGATGACCGGCTTCGTTTCTTTCTCTTCTTTCTCCTCCCTCTCGGCTTTCTCTCCGGATTCGCTCTCTGACGGCTGTTCTTTTGACACGTTTTCATCAGCCGCGCTGCCGCGCCCCGTATCTTTGCCTTGGCATCCGCCTGATACCGCGCACCCGACAAGCGCCGCTGTCAGAAGAATGGCCGCGGCGGCGTGTCTTATCATTTTCCGTTTCATACTACTGTTCTATCTCCTTTTCCATGACAAAGCCTACTTTATTTGCACCATAATAGGCGCTTACATCATTCGGCATATCATACATCTTCCACTCGCCTTTTACCTTCATCATACCCAGACAGTTTTCTGCTCCGCCTTCGTTATTCGGCTCTCCCTGCGCCCAAGCATAGTAGGAGTCGGGTTCGTCTATTACAAGCTGGAAGTCGCTGTTCCCGTCCCTGCGCGAAGCGCCGAGCCATAAAACCACACAGCCCGTTTCATTCGCCTTTGCCACGATCTGGTCATATTCCTCCGGACTGTTCACTGTCGCCAGATGCCCGCCCTGTGACTGGCAGTACGCATCCGCGTCCGTCCATGTCCGAATCCCCTGGACCACTTCATATTCATGAATATAGGTTTTCTCCTTTTGCTCTTCCTGCGGCTGTTCATCCACACTTTCCTGAGCCTTCTCTTCTGTTTTCACGATTCCGCTTTTATCTTCTTTATCCTTTTCCGTGTCCTGCTCTTTCTCATCGTCCTTTTTTTTCTCGTCTTCTTTCTCCTCTTTCTCGTCCTTTACATCGCCTGCCGACTTCTCGGACTTCTTCAAAGATTCTGATTTCTGCGCGGTCTGCAGACTCTCTTCTTTCGGCGACGACAGCTTTTCCCAGAGAAAGAATCCGCCTACTCCGACTGCGATTCCCAGGACGATTACGGCAGCGATTGCGATAACAAACGTTTTACCTCCGGCTTTTTTCTTATTCTCCGGGTACTGTGCCCCGCTCTGTGTATTCCCCGTCCCGTCAGGCATAAAGCCCGTGTTTCCGGTCATTGTATCCTGCGCCCAGGACTGGGTATTTTCCTCCCAGGCCTGCGTGTCTTCCTCTGTTTTATTTGTCTCCCATGCCGGGGAAAACTCCTGCGGCATATCTGCCTGCTCCTGCTTTGCTCCGCACTCAGGGCAAAATGCCGCCCCGTCCTCTAATCTTGTTCCACAATTATGACAAAACATCTCTCTCCTCCTACACTTGTTCCGTTTGATAACTTTTTATGGGTCCCGCTAAAACATAAGCAAGAAGCCATTTTTATGTGACTGTGAATCGTATACGACTATTCACAGTCACTTCACCTACATGCGCAAAATCAGCCAGCCAAGCTGGCTGTCGCTGCTTAAAGCAGCTATATATTTTGCTTATGTGGGCGGAATGACTGCTTCCATCCACATAAAGTATAAATCCAGCTTCTTACAAGCAAGCTTGACGAATCTGTCTTTATACTTTATGTGACTGTGAATCGTAATAATAGTGTAGCATATTTTCGTACCAGCGACAAATACTATTAGCTTTTTCATCATACAGATGGTATAATATCAATAAGCAGTGCCAAATACGAAGTAAATTTTCGAGTTAAGCACAGCGAAAGCAAAAGGTGTGTATGAGAGTAAAATACTATTTTTTACAATGAGGAGGAAAAACTATGTTTTGTAAACATTGTGGAGCTAATTTACCAGACGGCGTCAAATTCTGCCCGTCCTGCGGCAAGCCGACTGTAAGTCAGGGGGCTGCGCCCGGACCAGGAACAGGTCCCGGACCGAATCAGCCTGTAAATACCGGAGCCGCGCCTACTGGCGGCGGTTTCCATCCATCTCCCGGACCTACGCCCGGGGCACCGGGAAACGGACCTCTAGGGTCCGGAGCGCCGAACTCTCCCGGAAATAATTTTACAGGAACTTCATTCATTCCCAATCCCGCAGGGTACAATGTACCTGCTGCGAAGCGAAAAAAGACCTACAATATCGGCAACTTTGTTCTTTGGGGTGGATGTGCCGTAGCAGTCCTGTCTTTGTTCCTTCCCTACTGCTCTGCTTCGATGCTCGGATATAGCCAGAGTGTCGCGTTGATGGATGTGGAGACAGGAATATATTTTCTTGGCATAATAGGTATTATCGCAGTGCTGAATATCTTTAAACTGAATATTCTGTGTATTATCGGTTCTGTGCTGAATTTGTGCCTTATCTTTTATGGACATTCTTATGTTCAGGAAGGGATCGGGGTAGCTATCCATTTTGAAATCGGCAACACTTTACTGTATGTGGGCGGTTTTGTCATGCTGGGAGCTTCTATTGCGGCTTTAGTATTGTGGAATAAAGCGAAAAAAGCGGTGTAAAGTACACGTCTTTCGTGTATGGGCCATTGCAAAATAGAATGTAATCATCTATGAAGCAATGGCTCCTTTTAAAAATTTCTCATACCTTTTTCCCCTTTGTCAAATCATAGCTTTCGCCAATCATCCGTTTGATATCCTCCTCCGGAACCATTCCATCCAGGATGATAGAATTCCAATGTGTCTTGTTCATGTGATACGCAGGAACAACCGAAACAAACGCACTTCTCCAGAAGTCTCTCCACTGGGGATCACATTTTACATTTACCCATATTTTCCCATTCCGTTCGTAAACCAAAGCAAAAGATTTTTTAGAACCTTTATGGCGCATAACGCACCAGTTTGAATCATGAAACGGATAATCTTCATATGTATCTTGTAATGATAGGCAGTATATAATTACTTCCTGTCTTGTCCGCATTATTATATCCTTTCCGCCACAAAATTTTCTGTTCTCTATACAAAAAGCGGGGGTCCCTCAAGTCATCCTCATAACTTTTAGAATCCCCCCGTTTATCATTCCCGTTCGCGTTCTTATCTATCCTTTCCAAAATGTATCAGTGACAGCATGTCTGGACCGGTGTGCGCTCCGATGATCGGACTCAGCATTGTAATTTTCACATCAAGGTCCGGATGCGCCGCCAGAAGCTCTGCTTTGAGTTTTTTTGCGTCCTCCATGCAGTCTGCACAGCAGATATAGACCGAATTCCCGAGTTCTGCATTATAGGTTGCCTCAAAGCGGCTGACCAGCGCTTTCATCGCCAGCTTATTACCACGCTTCTTATCGATCGTATCGAGCTTTCCATCACCCTTAATGGTCAGAATCGGCTTAATGTTCAGCGCAGTTCCTACGATCGCAGTCGCGGCTGACACGCGGCCGCCCCGATGCAGATACATCAAATCTTCAACCTTAAACCAATATTGGATATCCAGCGTATGCTTTCTTAAATCTGCCGCGTTCTCGGCCAGGCTCATGCCCTGGCTGCGGTTCTTTGCCGCCAGCTCCGCAAGAAGGCCCATCCCGCCTGTCGCTCCCAGAGTGTCTACTACCTCGATCTGCACATGATCGTACTTCTCTTCCAGCTCCTGGACCGCAAGGCTGGCCGAAGAAAAAGTATCGCTCAGCCCGCTGGACAGACACAGATAAATCAACCCCTTTCCTTCTTTCACCAGAGGTTCAAAACAGTCGATATAGTGGATAGGCGTAATCTGGCTGGTGCTTGTCTCCTGCTTCCGCCTTAATTTCTCATAAAAATCATGCATAGCCTCATCCGACTGAAGCTCCTCGCACCTGAAGGACTCTCCTCCCACCATATATTCCATAGGGACGAACCGGATGTCTTGATCTTTGGCAAAATCACGCTCAATATCCAGCGACACATCTGAGTAGATAAAATAGCTCATTTTTATACATCCTCCCGAATTAAATTTTGTATTTCTTATGCTCATAGAATCGCCTATTTGGCGATGCGTTTTATAAAGTATACGATGAACTCTCTGTGTTTTCAAGATTTTCTGTTCATTTTAAGGTAACTCTTTTGTCGTGGGAGATTTGCAAAAGAAAAGAGCGGTGGCAAGTTCCGCTCTCATTTCTAATTTTTTGTTGGGTGGGCTGCTGTGAATCGCAATTCTAACCTCCTTTTTTTATTCTAATTTGATAATAAAAAAAATCAACAAAAATAATCCAAAAAAATTATAAATAACAGATACTTTGTATCTTCCAACCATTTTAAAGAAAATAAATTGTGCGGGAGTGACATTGAACCTGATTCGGCTTCTTGGTATGATATAGAAAATCCTTTCCGGCATTCATAATACCCTCCTTAAATATGCCGAAGATTTTGCCTATATATACAAAGAGAAACGTTACAGCGCCGCCGTCTTTTTCGCCACGTAATTGAGTATCCGCATCAGGTCGAACAGGTCGACTTTCCCATTTCCATCCACATCCGCCGCCTGGAACGCATTCCCCGCCAAGGTGGCCTTCTTGGCGACATGGTTCAGACACTGCATTAAGTCTAACAGATTCGTTGCTCCATCTTCATTGATATCGCCTTTTACAATTTGCTGATTATCCGGGTCATACACGTAGTCCGCCTCCGGTACAGCCGGGAGCTCATACAGGAACGATGTCCCTGAATTTACCGGAAGGTCAATGCTGTGATCTGTAAAATTTCCATTTCCCACGAGGAAATAATTGTGCCGGTATTGTTCGTATTTCTGGTCGTCCCATGTGGCGTCCAGCCAATAATATTTTCCATCGTTCATGCAGACCATGTTCCACGCGTGCCCTCCGCCGTTTGCCGTGCCCGTTACATAAATATTCGTGACATTGTAGCCGTTCATCATGACCTGCATCACCTTCGCATATCCCTCGCACACTGCCGATCTCTCAGAAGTCATCGCACCCGCGATCGAATGCGCCGTGGGTCTGTTCATATCGGAAGCATATTCGATATCGGCGATTAACGAATCATGCAGTTTCAGCACTTTTTGATAATTGTTATCACCGGAAGAAATCTTTGATCTATATACGTTCTGTGCTGTCTGTACGATTTCTTCCAGAGCCGCCCCTCTCACCTCGCCATCCCTAAACTCATCATAGGTCAGGACTATGATTCTGCCGCTCCCGAACAGGACACGATTCGCGAGCCAGAAATACTGCGGATTATCATGGCGGAATGTAAAATATGTCTCCACCAGCTCATTATCTGTCAAATTGTACCCGTCTGAATAGGCGGTACCCGCCATATAATAAACGGCTCCGTTCAGTTCCTTCTTGACAGCCATTTCTTGGTTTACCGTGAAATTCTTGCTCAATTCCTCTAACTGCCGATACGTGTACTGCCTGCCCGCGCCGTTCGAGCGTTTCAGCATATCCTGATAGCCATAACTAGAGCCATATCGTAAAAATTGATTCGCCTGCGTGCTCGCCCGGTTTTCTGTATTCTGAATGGATATGGCTTCTTGCCACTCTTCCATCTCTTCGTCGGATAAATGGATCGCTTCCAGTTGTTCCAGATCTCCTGTTCCCTCCCGGACGATCTCGATTTCCTCTGCCTGGACGCTGCTCCCCTTGACGCCTACTCCCAGAATGCATACAAAGAGCAGCGCCGTCTTCAATAAATATTTAACTAATTTATTTTCCATTCTTCTTCCTCCTTGCTAATATGCATCCCGCTGCAAGCACGGCAATAACGACCAAACCTAGTATAACGGCAATAATAACCGGTCTTTCTTCTTCCTTCTTTTGTTTGTCGCCCTGCTCTCCGTTTTCCCCGCTGTTTCCCTCACTGTCTCCTAAAATCTGTTCTGCTTTTTTTTCATTGCCAGTCTCGTTTTCCGATGTCGTTCCCGCCGCGTCTTTTCCTGCATCATTTTTTTCACTGTTTCCACTATTTTCTGTATCCGATTTCCCCGACTGTGCTAAGAGGTCCTCCGCCGTCTCGTCCTTAGGATAACCGTTTGCAAGCCCTTCTTTGTCCGCCTCGGAAGCGTACTGTTCCCGCGCCTGCTGAATAACCGCGGCATCCGCCTTTTTCTCACTTTTATCCTGTGTATCCGTCCACGTCCCGTCCGCCTGCTGGTAAGATATTGTATAGGGAATCGAGTTCAGCTCGACAGACGAGTCCACCAGATTTACAATCTTAAATTCCGGCTGATAGGATTCTATGTTATTCGGTCTAAATACCGCGTGCAGGATCTCGCCCTGTACATTTTTTGCGTCCGTAAACACTGCCACGCACTGGATTGTCGAGGTTTCGGCGTCGTAATGTGTCGTCCCGTACCCGTCCAGAAATCCTTGTCCCAAACCACTGCTTACATAGGTTAACTTTTCCGGCTCATAAGTGAGCTGTGCCTCAATACCTCCCATGTTGGAAATCTTGGCCAGATATACGGATACCCGTATCGTCCCGTCCTCCTGGACTTCCGATGCCTGCACTCTAAAATCTGCCGTTCCTTCCGCCCTTACAGGTATCGCGGGTACGGTAAAGATCGTCATTAAAATGCTGATAAATGCTGCGACCAGCCCTGTAAGTTTTCTCCGTCTGTTCCCTCTCTTCACACTTTTCTCCTCCGTTTTCCCATATTAGTAAAACAGCGCGGTACCTTGCCCGGTACCACGCTGCATTCTCTTATCGTCTTACTCTGCGCCGACGCCCTATATGGCTGCGTCCCAGACAAAGAATTGCGATTACTGCGGCAGAAACGAACATCAACATGATATACAAGCCTATATTAGCTGTATCTCCTGTGTTGATTCCTGTTCCTGTTTGGTTCTTTCCGCCGTTAACTTTATTACCGTTTGCAGAAGAAGCCGCCTTTACTGTGATTGTACAGGTCGCTGTCTTATCGCCGACCTTCGCGGTTATCTCGGCTGTACCTGCCTTAAGCGCTGTCAGTTTTCCATCCTTCACAGACAGAACTGTCGGATCTGAGCTGGTCCATACAACATCTCTTACATCCGTTGTATTGTCCGGATTGTAAATGATGCTTAATGTATCGGTCGCTCCTACCTGCATTTCCTTAATGATCTTGTTAAATGCAATGGACTCCAACGGGATCTCTTTAACTTCGATCTCTGTTTCTACAGTGTACTCGCCAATCTTATTACCGTTTCCATCTGTCGCCATAATCACCGCTTCAATAGTGGTCTTGCCCTCTTTTACACCCCAAACTACACCTGATTGATCGACGGTTGCAACCGCCGGATCCGAACTTGTCCAAGTAATCACAATATCGTCTGTGATCTGGTTCGCCGCAATGATCTCCGCCAGGTTCATCTGGCTGTACATATTGATAGACTGTCCTTTTAATACCGGCTCCTCTACTTTCTCAAACTCAATCTCATCTCCGAGTGCGTCGTCCAGATGGTTCTCTATTACTGTGATCTTAGTTGTTGCAGAATATGGCGTTTTTGTTCCTGTTGTTGTCGCCGTAATATTTGCCGTGCCTTCTTTTAATCCCTCGATTACGCCTGTTACCGGATCCACCTTTGCAATCTCCGGATTATCGCTCCTCCAGGTCACTGTTTTGTCGTCCGTTGTATTTTCCGGATCATAAACAACATCTAAAACCTTTGTCGCCGGATTTGTCGTTGAATTCCTATTGATCGTGGCTCCTGCCGGAAGCGAAATACCCGTCATATGTATCGGAACGAAAATCTCACAGGTCGCTTTCGTGCCGTTCCATGCCGTCGCCGTGATCGTCGCTGTTCCGCCTTTCTGACCCGCCGTTACAGTGACCTTATCTGCAGAATTCGATGTGGTCGGACTTACGGATACGATATCGTCGTCTGAGCTTGTCCAAGTGATTGTCTTATCGTCGTCTGTAGTATTATCGGGTCCGAGAGTCGCTGTCAAATCTATGCTATCTCCCATTTACACAGTCGCGTTCAGTTTATCTAAAATGACTCTGTCTACCGGAATCTCTGTAACCGTCACATTAACTTCCGCTTTCACGCCGTTCGCTCCGGTCAGAGTGATCACAGCATCCCCCGCTTTCTTTGCGGTCAATTTGCCGGACGCGTCCACGTCCACGATATTAGCTGCAGAAGATGCAAATGTAACAGCCCTGGAATCTGTTGTGTCTGCCGGATCTAACGTATATTTGATCTCGTAGGTCTGTTTCTTCACCATCTCAACCGAAGTCTGTGCCGGAATGATGCTCTTAAGCGGTGCGTCGACCGTAACATGGCATGTTGCCGTCTTATCCCCTACTGTCGCCGTGATATCAGCGCCGCCGACAGCCACTGCCGTCACATTGCCGTTTCCGTCTACTTTTACCTTTGTCTCATCAGAAGAAGTCCACCGTACGGTACGGTCGTCCGTCGTGTCCGCTGGATTGTACGTTACTTCCAGTTTTTCACTTTCGCCTCTGTGAATCGTAGCTGCTGACTTTATACTTATGGAGGTAAGTTTTACTTCTTTTACTGAAATGGCATAGGTTGCCGTCTTATTCCCGACCTTGGCAGTGATCACCGCGTCGCCGTTCGCCACCGCGGTCACAAGACCGTTCTGATCTACCTTTGCATGGGACTCGTTACTGCTGCTCCATGTCACTGTTTTGTTTTCCGTTGTATCCTCCGGGTCGTACTCTACGCTCAGCTGTGTGGTCTGCCCCTTCTTGATCGTACTTACCGTTCCTTTGATCGTTATCTTGTTCAGCGGAATCGTTACATTTACGGTGCAGGCAGCGCTCTTGCCTTCTGCCGTCGCTGTAATCGTCGCCTTTCCTGCTTTCTTGGCCGTAACAAGACCGTTTCCGTCAACGCTTGCCACAGATTCGTCGCTGCTCTTCCATGTGATCTCACTGTTAGAGTCCGCCGGAGTGAGTGTCGCCGTAAGCTGCTCTGTCTGACCCTTGGCAATGTCCGCCGTGGTCTTGTTGAGGGAGATACCGGTGGCTGGAATTACAATACTCAGATTGGTGTTATCGACAGAGTCATACGAAATTGTCGGATTAGAAGTCTCATCTGATACAATAATGTCTTGTGTGTCAAATGCTACATTTCCCGCCGAAGCGTCTTCCAACACTTTGAATGTTAAGTTTACGATATTTCCATTAATGATTGGACTGGATGACTTCGCTATTACAATACTAATGCTCCCATCTGCCCCGCTTGCATCTGCCAAGTTAGTTCCCGGTTCCGCTTTTGTTGCTGTAATCACTTCGCCAAATCCTACATTTTCCAGATTGAGCTTATGTTTGTCATATCCGTACTCACATTGCACGCCATACGCGTCCGTATTCCCCGCCATGCTTACCGTTACCGTCACCGTATCCCCGCGGTACAGAACTTGCTTATCCGCCGTTATGGTAAACACCACGTCCCCATCCGCTGCTTTCACATTGTTCGGTACTGCGGTCATGCACATCCCCAACACCAGGACAAAAGAAAGCAGAAATGAAACTGCCCTTCTTAAACCCCTTCTCTTCATTTCAATAAATCCTCCTATTGTTACATATTTTTTGGTTTACCTTGTAATTATATTCTTTTAAGAATTATTTGTCAATATTTTATCCCTTGATAGTTCATATTTATTAATAATCGGTACACGTAGAATTCAATATAAAAAAGCATTTATTGAAAAAAAGGAGGTTACAAATGTCTACAATTGACTCTGTAAAAATGGGGGAACGCATCAAAAAGCAACGTCTGTTAAACGGTTATTCCCGTGAAAAGCTTGCTGAAATGGCTGATATCACGCCCCGTTTCTGTTACGATCTTGAGCTTGGTCTGAAAAATATGTCCGTCAATACTCTCTGTAAGTTGTCCAATTCGCTAAATGTTCCCGTAGACTATATACTTTTCGGACCGGTTTCTGAAACAAATATCTTTGACTCTCTTATTGGGATTATCCGCACATGCCCACCCGATAAACTAGAACATCTGGAGCAGATCGTGTCACATTATATCCTGGCAGTCCAGGATACTGACGAATAGCGAGCGCTGAAAAAGGGAGGCCTTCCAATAACTATTTTTAAGCTATTGGAAGGCGCTCAAATCTCCTACACTGTATCGCTTTTCTTCGCCACATAATTTAATATGCGCATCAAATCAAACAGATTCACCGTTCCATTCCCATCAACATCCGCACGAGTGAATTTTTCTCCTGTAAGTGTTGTTTTCTTAGCAACATGGTTCAGGCACTCCATCAGGTCTAAAAGGTTCACCGTACCGTCCTGATTGACGTCCCCACTTTTTACATCTATAAAAGCCAAACCGTTATCTTTCGCATATTGCTCTGCATAAGATCCTCTGGTTCCCTTAATCGTCACCTTTCTGTTTGTCTCAAAAGCGTGATCTCCAATGGTTGTAACACTCTTTGGAACAGTAATGACTGTTATATCTGAACTCCAGAACGCTGCAAAACCAATCGTCGTTACTCCGTCCGGTATCGTGACTTCACTGGCCTGACTCTGTGAAAATGCATAGTCTTCAATCCCTGTCGCATTATCGACCAGTACCACTTCTTTCTTAGCCTGGGGTACGCGCACAATTTTTCCCGCCCTAGTATATAGGATACCATCCATGCTCATATAATTTGGATTTTCTTTATCTACGGAAATCTGAGAAAGTTCACTGCACCCCTGAAAGGCAAGCGTTGAAATGTCCGTAACCGTCTTCGGCAGACTGACTGACGTCACATTAACGCCATATGCAAAAACGCTCTGTTCATTACCATTCGCATAATGGCGATTACGGATAACCTTGATCTCAGTTCCGTTTACCATTTCTGGAATGACTGCGTCTGTTTCAAAGGCATCGTATTGAACCAAAGTCTCTCCCCACATATAAAGACCCCCTGGCTCTTCGTAAAAATCATATGGCCTTGGAGCATTACCGGAAAATCCAGCGTCCGCTATATAGTATTTTCCACCAGCCTTAACGATACTGTTTCGGTGTCCCGAACCTGCTCCTGGGTCGTTTGCCGCATACCGGGCCCTGGCTTCAATTCCAGCTTTTGCACAAAGGGCATTGATAAAGGATGTATTTGCCCAACAGTCCCCCGCGCCGTTAAGGATCAGCCCGTAATATGATGAATAGGATGCACTATAGCTGTAATGTTCCGCAGCATATTGTGTAAATGATCTGACAAGTTCTGTTTCTGTCAGTGTTTTCCCTGATGTAATGTCACTATAAATTTTGTCTAGCATGTCGTCGACATATATATCTGTATAGGAAATGACACTAACTGTTATGATCTGCGTATAAGCACCGCATGTCACGGTGACCGTAGACTTTCCTGGAGTATATTCTTTACTTGTCGGCGCCCCTTCTATGTACTCGGTTGTCCAATATCCACCGGCTTCATTCTTATAATAGATTTCTATTTTAGGCGAAATCATTCCGTTATTATCAACTTCCGCCGAATCTCCGCTGACCCTGTATCGAACATTGCCGCCCAT
>CAMNWW010000024.1 GCA_946566415.1 uncultured Lachnospiraceae bacterium
TACCAGCATACCCTTCCACAAAACGTCGATGTGTGAAAAAACTGATTTCCAAAACTGAAGCAGCCTCTTTAGCAGGCTGTTGCTCCAAAGCGTTCCCGCCTTCATCCTGCGTATGAATCCCAGCCAGGAAACCAGAACTGCTGAAGCACAGAGGAATATAGCAAACGCCAACACGATCACGTGTTCTACCGTCCATCCGCCCATCGCAACACGATAGACTATCCCGTCGGAGCCGCTGCCTGCATGCGCCGCCAAATGTTCTTCATAACTGACAAAGGAATAGTATCCGCTGTCCTGGAACACCTCGATCTTCACGACCGCAATGGCTGACGCCAGCACCAGATAGAGCATACACCCTGCCAGTAACAAAAAACACTCTGTCGGCATTTTGTCGATCGCCTGGAGGGACACGCCCTCTTCCTTATTGGAACGCCCGGATACAATCGTCAGCCATATCAGGCATACGGCCGCTCCCAGACCAGTCAATAATCCCAGAAGGAAAACGTTCCTTGAAAGAGGAGCATACTGTTCATAATTCTCATTTTCCGCAAAAAAGTCATCCTGAATCGGATAATCTGTGTCTACTCCGAATGCAAAAACATAGTCCTCCGTCCATGTAGTTCCTATCTCATTCTTCCACAGAGACGCTGTGTTCGACAGATTGCTCTCAAATTCTCCCAGTTTCGGCGTGACGATCACGTATTTCCCGGACTTCTTAAGGTTCTCTATATTCTGCTTCCACTCGTCTGCTTTCTGATACCTGGTACGGTTCGTGTAAACCTGGTTCGACACTGCGTCGTACAGCAGGTAGGATAGGTTGGTATTCCCCTCCGACCATTGTTCCTGATCTTCCTGGCATATCTGTACGTTCCATCCAATATCCGTCCCCGCCGTCATGACTGCGTCCATCACTTCACTGAGCCTGCCGTTCCATTTTGGATCCGTATTTACGATCTCCAGAATATTCTCCGCTCCTTGAGGCGCATATTTCTCCTGAAGCTGGAATCCATCATACAGCCAGCAGCTAGTATAGATCTGGTTTCCTTCCGTGTCCAGGATATCGCTGAACAAAGAAGGGTCTCCCCACCCGTCTTCCAACGCCTTCACCACTTCGTCGTCACCGGAAATATCCCAGTCCGCTTTCGCATCTCGGTTTCCGAACCGCAGCTCTCCCTGTGCGATCATCTCACGGAATTCATACAAATAAAAATACTGATACGTATTGTCCGGCTTTTTACAAACAATGATCCTGTCGCTCTCATCCTCATAGGAATCAAACCCCTTTTGATACCATTTCACAAGATCGCCCAGTTTATATGCCAGTCCGCTTTCATTTGCGCCGGAAATCGTCGTGCTGTCCTGGTATTCACGGATATCTACTATTTTCTCTTCGTCATAAGCCCCGTCCGTCTTATACTCTTCCCAGGTAGGCGCCATCCAGACAATCTCTCTGGCCGCCGACCTGAGCCGAGCTTCAAACGACACAGTATCTTCATATCTTTCTTCCTTGTTCTGTGAAACAATATCTTTGATATTTTCTGCCGGATAAGATAATATCCAAGCCAGGCACACAAATGCGGTCACTCCAAAAATATATTCCAAAGCCAGCAGAATCCCCTTACACGGCGGGCTTTGATACCATTTATTCATTTTTTGCCTCCTACTAAATCTTTTCCACTTTATAGCCGACTCCCCAGACCACTTTCAGATAGCGCGGCTCCTTAGGGTTGATCTCGATCTTCTCACGGATATGCCGGATATGCACCGCAACGGTATTATCCGCGCCGATCGCCTCCTCGTTCCAGATGCTTTCATAGATCTGGTCAATCGAAAATACCTTTCCCTGGTTCTTTACTAAAAGCAGCAGAATATTATATTCGATCGGAGTCAGCTTGACCGCCTCCCCGTCTACGGTAACTACTTTTAAATCATCCTGTATTACAAGCCCTCCCGTTTTGAATTCATTCTTATTCTGCGCGTTTGTGGTACTGCCAAGCTGCGTGTATCTTCGGAGCTGGGATTTTACCCTTGCCACAAGTTCCAGCGGATTGAAAGGCTTGGTCACGTAATCATCCGCTCCGATATTCAGCCCCAGAATTTTGTCTGCATCCTCCGATTTAGCGGACAAGATAATGATCGGCATGCTCATGTTCTCACGGATCTTTAAGGTCGCCCGGATTCCGTCCAGACGCGGCATCATCACATCGATAATCAATAGATCCACTTCGTTTTCCTTAAGGACCTTGATTGCCTCCTCGCCGTTATATGCCTTCAAGATCTGGTATCCTTCCTGAGTCAGGTAAATATCGATTGCTTCTACAATATCTTTATCGTCGTCACATACAAGTATCTTTGACATTTTACTCACCTCCCTATTTTTTTCATCGCCGGTCAGGCGATTAAGTTCTGGTGTCCCGTCCTCGGGGCTCCCTTAGTATATTAGAATAAACAGTAATTTTTAAGAGCGGTATAGGGGATTTCTTAATATTTCTTTAGTTTTGGCTCCTAGGGCTCGTAAATACCTCTCTCAGTACTCTACCCCGCAAGGGGGTAATTCGTACTAGAGCTCGTGTAATACCTCTCTCAGTACTCATTATACCAATTTTTTTCAAAGTTACATTCTTTTCTTCATAGATAATGTCACAAATCCATTTCCTAATTGGTTATACTTTATGAAACACAATTCGTACGGTTGTTTTCTTACGACAAAACAGAAGGTGGTGATAGGATGCACGATAAAAGAGCACGTATTAAATTCATTGAAGCATGCTATAAGCTGTATGAACAACGGATGTACCAAGTGGCCCGCAGTATTCTGCGCGATTCCCAAATGGCAGAGGACGCGGTGCAGGATGCCTTCCTGAAATTGATGAAGAGCGATATTTATTTTGCGGACGCGGCGTCGGATGACTGCAAACGATATCTGATCACCGTGATCAAGCATGCTTCGATAACTGTTTATAATAAGAAACAAAAAGAGCGGGAGATCATGTATTTATGCGATAGGGACGATCTGGTCCAGGAACCCGCCTCTGTCTATGAGGACACGGATATGGATGAGATCAGGGAACTGATTTCAGACCTGCCGCCCAAGTATTCCATGGTCGTCAAGTGCCTGGCTCTCGAAAATCTGTCCGTGAAAGAGACTGCCAGGGAGTTAGGTATCACAGAGGACGCTGTACGGAAGCGGTTCGAGCGGTCAAAGACAATGCTGAAAACAATATTAAAGGGAGGGAAAACGTATGAAAAAGGACGTTCTGTATATGAATCCAGAATATCTTGATATTTCAATCGAAGAATTTGACGCCTTAGACGGCGTGCATAAGTTTTCTGATGAGTATAAGAAAAACAAAAAAATCATGATGAAAAAATTCCGCAGAGGCACTCTGGTATCTCCTGGGTTTTATTATGCCAAGGTCGCGGCGGCAGCGGCGTTTTTGCTTGTCTGTACGCCTATCGCGGTCAGCGCGGCGGCAAACAGCATGGATTTTGGGCGGATTTGGGGGAATGCGGGGAAGGACTCTGTCGATTCCCATGAAGTTGTCGTAGAGGACGAGGTAAAGGGAGCTTATACCGTCACATACCCGCAGCGCACGTATGTGGACGTTGATCCTAAAAAAGCCGAAGAGCTGATCGGAAATAACATTTCCTATGAAACTGTCGTAAAAGAATTCGGGGATACGAAGCTTACAATCCTGTCGGCAGTCACAGACGGCAGCTCCGCGGTCGTGGAATTTACATTGGAAAGAGAAGGCGGGGTGACCTCCCTAAATTACAGCCAGCTTCTTAACGAAGCTAAGGGTGCGGAAATCTCTGACGATGCAGATTTCTATTTCAGCATGGGATATGATTATATTATGGTCGATCTGGATAAATCTACAGAAGATAAACTGTATTGTTACGACTATATTATGATGCCGGACGGCACGGAAGGCACGGATGGTCTTGCACTTCGGACAATAGAATACCCTTGTACCAGAGCAGAGCTTAACGCCGCTACAGGCGAGGAATACGAGAAATATTGCAGCGAGATTCAGGAGGAAAGTATTCCTATCCCCACAAAGCCGGCGCTTAAAAAGACAGAATTTACCACTGCAGACGGGGGAAATATCACTGTATCGCCGTTATCTATGAAGGTCGATACGAATACCGGCTTGGGGCTGTCCGACGGTGAAATCGGCGATCCCTACTATATTTACTATATCGCCGTCCACTATAAAGATGGGACGGACTATATTGTAAGCGAGAGTTCTTTAGAAGGGAAACACTCCTGCGAAACACCGGTCGAAAATACCTATGCCGTCTACGAGGACGAAGCAAATTACCTCAACTGCATCTTCAACCGGCTCGTGGATCCCGCGGATATTGAATCAATTACGGTGAACGAGACGGAATATGTGAGGAATTAGTAATTGAAAAACATCGGCCGGGGAATCTGTTTTTGATTCCCCGGCATTTTCTAACGGCGTTTGTTTCACACGTATTTATACGTATTTCCGTGTTGACGTACATAATATTACGTGCTATGATTGATTCATGATAAATAAGGGAGATACAAAAGATGCCATTGACGCCAAAAGAAATGATCAAAAAATTACAGCAGAATGGTTTCACAATTATCAGCCAAAATGGTTCCCATGTAAAGTTAAGGAATTCCGCAACCGAAAAACAGGTCATTGTTCCTTATCACTCACGGGTCATGAAAAAGGGCTTAGAGCAGACAATATTAAAACAGGCCGGACTCAAATAGTTCTGCCATCAAAAATGGAGGTATCTGCATGAATAAACTATTGTTTTATCCCGCTGTATTTCACAAAGCAGAAGAAGGTGGATTCTGGATTTCCTTTCCTGACCTTCCGGAATGTCTCACGGAAGGCGACGATATGACACAGGCGTATGAAATGGCTGTCGACGCTCTTGGACTCGCTCTTACATCACGCGAAGCAGAAAATGAAGCTTTGCCCGCACCATCCGATCCAACTGCCGTTTCAGTCGAAAAGGATTCATTTCTTGTTGTGGTCGAATTTGACATGCTGGCATATAAAAAAAGAACGAACCCACGAGCCGTCAAAAAGACGCTTAGTATTCCGGAATGGCTCAATGAAGAGGCCACTGCACTCGGCGTAAATTTTTCTCAGGTATTGCAGGAAGCGCTTATACAGAAACTGCAGGCCCGATAATTACTCCCCGCCGCGCCGCAGCTTCCCGCCGTCGCAGTAATACACGGTGATCCCCTCCCGCTCAAGCGCCGCGGCCTCTTCTTCCTCAAATGTGTCAGAGATGTATACCGGAGCGAGTTTAAGAGCCGTCTTGGCGCACGAAAGAGAAGAGGAAAAGGCCGCGATCTCCGGAAGGGCGCTTTTACACAGCCCGTCGGAAATGTCCACGAAAGAATGCCGGATCTGACCATCCTCCCGGACATAATAATTGCCGCCGTCTCCGTTTCCTACGGGATAGTCATGCAGATATATCCCGCTTACCTCCCCGGAAAAATGAAGCGACGCCAGCTTCGATACGTCCTTTCCTTCCCGGTGGGAGAAATCAAAAGAATATTCCCCTCCTTTGGAGTCGCCCAGCCCCCGCATGAAGCCGTCATAGCTCGTTATCACGCCTGCGGTATATCCATTTTCAGCCAGCTTTGCCGCCATATAATCGGCGATAAAGGCATTCATCATCCATCCCAGATCTACGAACCGGGTGATCCCGTTTTCCTCCGCAAAATCTAGGTACGCGTCAGAGACAAAAAGTTTCACTTTATTATCCCCGATCAGCTCGATCCTTACCGCGCCGGGATCATTTATAAAAGCCGCGGTTTCTTCATAAAATCTTCGCAGTTCTTCTTTCATATATGGGTCATTATCCTATGTTTCATGGTCGGAAGTACACTGGATAAGCTAAACATTCATCTCATACATGGGCGCAAGATAGTGGTATCTCGTACCGCTCTCTTCCAAAAGCGCAAATGCCTGATATAGCGCCTGGTCGATGGCGATCGTTTCGTTTACATGTTCATTTACATACCACAGGTTATGGCAGCCCTCAAACTGTGTGTCGGATGTGAATACCTTGTACGCATCCTGCGCCGTCTGCGTGTACAGTGTTCTGAGCGCCTTATACTCCTTTGTCGCGGACGTCCCTGCTGTTCCCAGATTATAGTAAAATGTAAAATCTCCGGCACAGCTTATCTGATTTGCCGACAATACCGTGATTTCTGCAAATCCAGGTTCCACGCTGATAAGGCTGTTGATTCCATACCCAAACGCGGCAAATGTAATCAACAATACTACAATGAGGAGAACAACCTTTCGTTTCGTGTTCCCCTCTGATAACTCGATAGATATTTTCATAAAAATACCGCCGTTCTCTATATACAAGTACATACAAGGATACCGCAGCACAACAGGCAGAATATGCCAAGACAGATAAATCCTATAATCGCCCCCTTGCGGCATGACTTAAAGTTCCGTATATAATTCCGTTTCTTAAAGAAATATGCCGCCGCTATGCCCAAAAGGGGCAGAAGGAAAGACAATATTCCATACAAAATATGTCCTGTGTCACGGTCCGGTCTTTCTTTTATCTCTTCATCCAGGAACGCCGCCGTTTCGTCATCCTCCCGCTTGTCGGTATTAACGCCCGTGATAGACAATGTCTTAAGAGGCACGTTTTTCTCCCGGACCGCCTTATATTCCTCTATCTCCTTGGGACTTCCGTAAACATAGTGGTCGTGCCCGATCGCCGCAAGTTCCGGGTTATCGCCTTCGGCATACTGATGTTTCGCCGGATTATAAGTAAATAAGACTTTATTTTTCTCCAACAGCGGGTCTGGAAGCGGGATCGCCGAGATAAGCGAACGTGTATAAGGGTGCAGAGGATAGTTAAACAGTTCCTCCGACGACGCTACCTCCACGATCCTTCCCTTATAGATCACGCCGATCCGGTCGGAAATATAACGTACGATAGAAAGGTCGTGAGCGATAAAGAAATATGTCGTCCCACGTTCCTTCTGGAACTTATTCATAAGGTTCAATATCTGTGCACGAATCGACACATCCAGCGCGGAAATCGGCTCATCTGCAACTACAAGCTCCGGCTCCATGACCATAGCCCTCGCGAAACCGACTCTTTGGCGCTGACCTCCTGAAAATTCATGAGGATAACGGGTAAGGTGCTCAGGGAGCAGCCCCACCTCTTCGATAATTTTTTCTACCTTACGGACACGGTCAGCCTCATCCTCATAGAGATGGAAATTATACAGCCCTTCGGAAATAATATAATCTACATTGGCACGTTCATTGAGCGACGCCGCCGGATCCTGGAAAACCATCTGGATATTCCGGATGACCTCGCGGTCCAAAGTCCTCGGAATTTTTCCCGATATCCTCACGCCTTTATAGAGAATCTCCCCGCTGGTACATGTATTCGCCCGAATAACAGCACGACCGATCGTCGTCTTACCGGAGCCGGACTCGCCCACAAGCGAAAAAGTCTCTCCCTTATATATGTCAAAGGAAGCGTCTTTTACCGCCTCGACAAGATTATCCCCTTTTCCGAAATTAATGTCCAGGTTTCGGATAGAAAGGAGAACCTCTTTCCCGTTCTTTGCGACAGGACCATGCTCCGGGAAATGGGCAGCGCTGGCGGATAAAACCGTATTGTTTTTCTTTTTATTCATTGCTGTCCACTCCTCTATATATTAAATACTTTCATCAGCGTACCGTGAATATCACGTATTGCTTCTGGCTTTTCTACCTTCAGCGCTCTCTCGTCAAGCAGCCAGGTCCTCGCAAAATGTGTATCTGTCACCTGGAACATCGGCGGCTCTTTCAAGGTGTCGACTTTCAGACAGTAAGGATTTCTTGGCGCAAACGCATCGCCGACAATCTTGTTGTACAAAGACGGCGGTGTTCCGGCTATAGAATACAGCCTGGTATCTCTGTCCGCAAGCTGCGGAAGCGACGAAAGCAGAGCCCATGTATACGGATGGCGCGGGTCGTAAAATATCTCCTCGACCTTCCCCAGCTCCACAATCTGACCGGCGTAAAGTACCGCGACGCGGTCCGCAATATTCGCAACAACGCCTAAGTCGTGTGTGATAAATACGATTGTATAGTGAAACTCCTTCTGAAGCTGTTTGATCAGTTTCAGAATCTGCGCCTGAATCGTAACGTCCAGCGCAGTCGTCGGCTCGTCGCATATGAGTATCCTTGGCTGGCAGGACAAGGCGATAGCGATTACAATACGCTGTCTCATGCCCCCGGAATATTGGAACGGATAATCGTCAAAACGGTTTTCCGGGTTGGGTATGCCTACCTTTCCCATCAGTTCGACCGCCTTTTTCCTCGCCGCTGTTTCCGATACATTCTGGTGCTTCATGATGACGGAGGTGATCTGTTTTCCGATTGTAATAATCGGGTTTAAGGACGTCATGGGATCCTGGAAGATCGTGGCGATCTTTCTTCCCCGGATCTTCGTCCAGTCCCTATCGTCCGTCACCTTCGTCAGATTTTGCGCACCGTCGTCATCATAAAAAATGATGTCCCCGCTGTCAATGAATCCGTTATTATCCAGCATCCCTGCAAACGTCTTAGTAAATACCGTTTTTCCGCAGCCCGACTCTCCTACGATCGCAATCGACTCATCCTTATAAATATCGAGGGATATCCCCCGGATCGCCGTCAGAATCCTTCCCCGTACCCTGAATTTTACATTCAGATCCCTAACGGATAACAATACATTCTTTTCTTCCATAACGCCGCCTCCTTACATATGTGTCCTCGGATCAGCGGCGTCGCCAAGGCTCTGCCCGACCAGGAACAAAATAATGGATATAAATGCGGCAAGCATAACAGGCGGCCAGAACTCCCAGCCCCAGCCCGGCGTGACCATAGCGCTCTGCGCGTTAAATATAATCTTACCAAGCGTCGTATCGGAAATACCCAGTCCGATATAGCTTAAAAATACTTCCTGGGAGATGTACATAGGGATCTCGTTTGCCGCCAATGTGACAATGAAAGAAATCATGTACGGTAATATATTTTTGGTCGCAATCCGTAAAGTCGAAGTACCAAGACATCTTGACGCAAGATTATACTCTCTGTCGCGGATGATCATGACCTGCGTACGCATAGAATAAGCGATCCCTATCCACCCCGTGATACACATTGCAAAAATGAGCGTCCAAAAACTGGGCGAAAAGACCATGACCATGACAGATATGATGAGTGTGCCCGGCACGTTTCCAATAATATTCCGCAGCTCATTCATGACAATATCTACCCTCTTAGAGAATCCCCAGAGCGCGCCCACCAAAATCCCGATCGTCATATTAATAACGGAACAGATCGCGGCAAGAGCCAGGGAGATTCTGGCGCCGTACCAGATCGAGTCAAACGTGGACTGCCCTGAATCGCCCGTACCGAACAGATAATGAATACTGAATCCGAATTTTTCCATAGCAGCGGACGGAGTCAGGTGCTTTGTACTGGAATCCATAAGATTCCCATATTTGTCATACCCGTTGATCATCGGGTATATAAAAGTAAACACGAGAATAATAACAAAAAGCGCTACAACGACAATGTTCGACTTTTTGCGGAAGAATACACGCATCACCGACTGCCAGTACGAATATTTCGGCGCCGTTATCTTCTCGATCGACGCTGTATCCTGCGGGATCCTCTGAAAAAGCTCCTCATCAGTCAGTCCTGTATCCTCCAGATTGATATAATTTCCTTGCTTTGTTTTCTTCGCCTCCATATCCATCACCTAGCCTTTGACGTGAATGAAATTCTCGGATCCATAATCGCCATGACAATATCGCCCATGATCGCCGCTATAATATACAGCATGCCATAGAAAATCGCCACACCGACGATTACAGAGTTATCATAAGCGCCGATCGCCTGAACCAAAAGTCCTCCGACGCCAGGGATCAAGTAGACACGTTCTGTCACAATGGAACCTGCAAGTGCGCCGACAAAGGCGCTTGGAATCCCATGGGTCACCGGGATAGCCGCATTTTTGAATATATGCTTTGTAAAGATCTCTCCTTCTGTGAGTCCTTCCGACCTTGCAAATTTTACATAGTCTGAGTTCATTTGGTCGACCATATACCGGCGCATCCACCGCATCGTCCCCGCGACGGAAGCCACGACCGACGAAAGGATCGGCATAATATACATTGCCGCAGATGGATTGTCAAGCGAGAACGCTGTCGGAAGCCCCAGTCTGTTCCCGATCGCCTTGAACATGAAGATATACGCAAGCCCCGGAACCGCTATCATGAATATCACATATGCGTTCCCCAGCCTGTCCACCCAGGTATCTTTCTTTTTTGCCATCAGTATACCCAGCGGAAGACCGATAAAATACGTAATGATTGAACCAATGATCCCGATGACAAAGGAATACGTAATCCTGGAACCGCTGTTCCTTGTAAGCGATACATTTGTATAGTCGTCGGTATAATGCTCCTCATAAACCAGGTTCGCTTCCCTGGAGCCGGCAGCATATGTGGCGGTATGGAGGTCGTCCGCACTTTCCGCCACAATGCCGGACGGGTAATATGTAGGAGACACCACATAGCTCCCCTGCGTCTGGGTCATCGTCTCAAACACATCGATCCCCTTGTTAATGCTGTATGACGTACCAAGGGTAATCTTCACAAAATTTTGATGCACATATGGAAAACGTGAATCCACGTACAGCAAATATTTATGCCGCGTACCGTTCCCTATGATGGCCGGGGCGAATTTATCGCCCCCATACGCCGGATCATGGAGTGTAAAGGTAAGCCCTCTTTTCCCGATATCTTCTTTGACATAATGAATATTGTCAAATGTCAGAATACTGCCGAAATACGAAGCCACTCTTTCAAGGACCGGTTTATTCTGGTAGGCCAAAAGCGCCTGCGTTCCTCCAGTAGCCACCTTCCTTTTCGACGCCATTACCGCGTCAAGCCGGAGGATAGTATAGCCCTTATCCTCATAATATTTTGTAAACTTCTCAACGTATTCTTTGACATCCTTGCTGTCCTTGTCAGGCGTCCTTCCGATTGAAGCGATACTGTCCCTGAACTCTTCGTCGATCTCCCCGTCTGCCACCAGCTTATTCAGGTAATCACTATAGGATACATAATCCACATACCCGTAATTCTTCCACATCTGGTACATATATATAATTTTCTGATTGTTGCCAAGCTTCATATACTGCGGATCCTCCGCAAAAATAAGCGTATTGTCCAGTAGGGAATATATCAGGATCATGATGATGCCTACCGCGATCACCACCGATATAATTCCACGGAATAGTCGTTTAAAAAAATATTTTACCATAAGCTTACTTCCATTTACCAGAGTCCCATCTTAGGAGTTGCATATCCGTCGCCGTAAGGCTTTACTGCGTTCAGATAACACTCAGGATCGCCGTAGTTGGCTCCGAGACCTCCCATACCGCCGACATCACAGTTATGCTCGGAACCGTTCTGAGTATTGAAGTCAACATTCCTTACTTCTTCTGCGTTATTACATCCTATCAGGTTGAATACCACCAGGCCATCCAGCGCTGACTCAATACTTGTCTTCAGGACATATGCCTGATTGTTTCCGTTCTCGTTATAAGCAACATGCGGATAGTCGATAATGATCGGATTCTCCTTAGTAACCCCGATGCCTGCCGCCGCAAGCTCTTCTATAGCAAGCTTTAATTCTTCAGCCGCCTTGTCCGGGTCATACCAGCCGTCAAAACCGTCGCCGGACTTGGCCTCGTCGTCCCATATCTTTACATCATAGCCGTCCGCGTTAAGCTGCGCCTGTACGATCTCGCCGTAATAGGTACCGGCTTTATAATCCGCACTTTTTCCGCCGACCTCGATCGTCGTGTCCTCTTCAAGCATGACAAACGTTGCCGGAACAAAACTGTTCCTGAGACAGACATATTTCAAATCTTCGCCCAGCGCCTGTGAGTTGTAGGTAGCCCGGTCGATCGAATGCGAAAGCGCCAGGCGGAAATGCTGATTCTGCAGGGCTGCATAGGCCGCTTCTTTCTGTTCGTCCGTCTTGGTTGAGGCCGCCGCTCCGTCCGCCACGTTCGCAAATGTCTGACGGTGCAGATTACACCACAGCAGAAATGTGTTGGTTCCTGTATCGCTGATCGTCACGTATTTATCAAAATTGCCGTCTGCCTTTGCCGTCTCAATATGCGCGGTCTTTAGCGGGAAGGAAGTTGTAACACCGTTTACAAAGTTGGTATATGTCCTTGTTACGTCGCTCGCGTCATCGTATGTCCAGTTGATCGTCTTAACCGTCATATTCTCGTAATTCCAGTAGTCCGGATTAGCAGAATACGTAACCGAATTCTTATCCGTCACATTGGTACACAGGTATGGTCCACAGTATGCGATGTGGTCCTGGTCAATACCATAGTTATAAGAAGAAGAAACAGATGTTTCCTCGTACTCAGCGATGCCGAACACCCCGCCCTGGGAAGTATAATACGACCTGCTCATCGGAGTAAAATCCCTGACTATACTCATGAAATACGGGCATGGTTCTATCAAAGTGAATTCCAATGTATGCTCATCCGGCGCCTTGATCCCAACTGTAGAGAAGTCTGTCGTCTCTCCGTTCATATATTCCGTATAGCCCACGACACGTTCGCTGAAATCTTCTGTGTCGCTTGAAACTGCGTCCGCGATATGCTGTGCCGCGGCTACCCAGTCGTCCGCCACGAGATCCGCCACTTTTCTGCCCTGGGAATCAGACCAGATCGCACCCTCTCTGATTTTGAACGTATACGTAAGTTCATCATCTGAAACCTCATAACTCTCTGCAAGCTGCGGAAGAAGCTCTCCCTCGTCATCATATGAGTACAGTCCCTCACAGGTCGGCGCAATAAACTTAGAATCCAGAGAACCTGTCGAAGCATGGATATCCCAGGTCTTGCCCAGCTCGTCGAAGACATTATTGTAAGAATCCTTAAAAGTATATCCCTGATCCTGCAAATATGTCTTCACCGTATCTGTATATGTACCTGTGCCGACAAGTTCCTGCCAGAGCTCCTTCATATGCTCATAGTCTTCTTTCTTGATGATCTCATTCGTGATATACATCCGGGTATAGTCTCCGCACTCGCCGCTCCAAAGCGAAAATCCGCCGGTACGGTAAGCCAGGCGCGACATCAGGTACGACGCTCCGGAAGTATAAAGCGGAAACGCGACTCCGCTTTCAAGAAACTTTGCCTCAGCCGCCGCCATGAGCGCATATCGCTCCGAAACATTCTCTGCTTCAAGAGCCTCTTCATAGACTCCGTAAAAATCACCCAAAGCGTTCATATAAATCTCTTCGTCATCATAGGCAACGCCTTCCGGGGAATTCTCTTTATCATTTACCTCCGTGCTCTGTGTCTCCTCGCTCTCCTTCTTGCCGCTGCATGCCGTAAGGGCCGCGGCCATCACAAGAACAAGAATCATACTGATCAGTTTCTTTGTCCTCTCCTTCATACATTCTCCTCCTTTTGATAAATTACCCCATGGTAATAGGGGGGTAGGGAATAAATTACAACGTATTTTACCGTTGTTTTTACAGTTATTATATACCCAGTAGTGGTATTTGTCGACACTTTTTTCAACAAACCAGGCCGTTTTCCCAAAAAAATCAACTGACCGCAGAAAGGCTCCGGAAGATCTTGAAATAGTAAGAAGACAGACCGGCGGAATAACCGCCGGCCTGCACTATTTTGCTTATATTGTCGTCTGCCTATGCAACTTTGTGTACGATAAATCCCTTGGATTCTACTGCCGCTTTAAGAACGTCGTCAGCCACATCTTCCTTTAATGTCACAACTGCGTTGTTGTTTTCAAGGCTCACATCTGCACTCTCTACCCCCGCCAGTTCTTCCAGGACCGTCTTTACCTTCTTAACACATCCGCCGCAGCCCATTCCTTCGATATCGATTGTTTTTGTCATGATAATTTCCTCCTTGATAATTTTAAATAATAGATTTATAAATCCCTGCATATTACTGCAGTTATTACCTGGTCTTTTACAGTCCCCGGCCTAAACAATTCCCGTCACTTTGTATTCTTCATCTGACTCGACTGCCTTTATGAGTATATCGTCCGGTATTTCTGCGCTTAAAGACACGACTGCCGTTCCCTTCTCGTGGCTTGCGTCCGCCAGTACCACTCCGTCGATTGCTTCCAGGGCGCCTTTTACCGTTCTCTCACAGTGTCCGCACATCATACCTTCAATGTTCATTGTCTTTACTGCAACAATCGGACCTGCATCTGCCGCAGCCTTTTCCGTCACCTGGGATGATGAGGCTGCCGGAGCCGTAGTCACATTCGACGACATGTTGTCTTCCATTTCCAGTTCAGACGCTTTGCGCGGTTTATGTTTTATCGCCTTATCCCTGTGCGAATCATGAACCTTGAACAAATTCAAACGCAGGGCGTTAGATACAACGCAGAAGCTTGAAAGACTCATTGCCGCTGCTCCGAACATCGGATTCATCTCCCATCCGGTAATATGGATCCATGCGCCTGCCGCGATCGGGATACCGATCACATTGTAGAAGAATGCCCAGAACAGATTCTCATGGATATTTCTAAGCGTTGCACGGCTTAAGCGGATCGCCGCCGGAACATCGCTTAAACGGCTCTTCATCAGAACAACGTCTGCCGCGTCGATCGCAATATCCGTGCCTGCTCCGATCGCCACACCGATATCCGCGCGGGTCAGCGCCGGAGCGTCGTTGATACCGTCGCCGACCATTGCGACTCTTCCCTTTTTCTTTAGTTCCCGGATCACGCTTTCCTTGCCTTCCGGAAGCACGCCCGCGATGACCTCGTCCACGCCTGCCTGCCTTCCGATCGCCTTCGCGGTCCTTTCATTATCGCCTGTCAGCATAACGACATGGATTCCTTGTTTCTGCAGCTCGCGGACCGCCTGCGGGCTGTCTTCTTTGATCACGTCAGCTACTGCTATGATACCGATCAGCTTGCCGTCTTTTGCAAAGAACAGAGGGGTCTTGCCGTCTTCAGCCAGCTCATCCGCCTTCTTCCGGATATCCTCGGAAACCTCCGCGTTCTGTCCAATATATTTCAAATTGCCGCCGATCAGCTTGCTGCCGTTTAAGGTACCGGATAATCCATTACCCGGAAGAGCCTTAAAATTATCAACCTCTATATCTTCTTTTACATTCTCTTCCTGTCCTTTTACCAGAATCGCCCGCGCCAGCGGATGCTCGCTCTTCTTCTCCAAAGCATACGCCAATGTCAAAAGCTCTGTCTCACTGACTCCTGCCGGAATCATATCCGTCACCTTCGGCTCGCCGCTGGTGATCGTGCCTGTCTTATCCAGGGCAACGATTTCTGTTCTTCCGGTTACCTCCAGAGAAACCGCTGTCTTGAACATGATGCCGTTCCTTGCACCCATTCCATTGCCGACCATAATTGCCACCGGAGTCGCAAGCCCCAGCGCGCACGGACAACTGATAACCAGAACGGAAATACCTCTTGCCAGCGCGAAACCGATCGGTCTTCCTACCAACAGCCAGATGACCATCGTGATAATCGCAAGACAGATAACTGTAGGAACAAACACGCCGGATACCGTATCCGCCACCTTCGCGATCGGAGCCTTCGTTGCGGACGCGTCGCTTACCATCTGGATGATCTGTGAAAGCGTCGTATCTTCCCCTACACGGGTAGCCTCGCACCGTATAAATCCGGACTGGTTTATCGTCGCCGCAGACACCATATCCCCCGGATTCTTATCCACCGGGATACTCTCGCCGGTAAGCGCCGACTCGTTCACAGCGCTGTTCCCTTCCAGAATAACACCGTCTACCGGAATGTTCTCGCCGGGACGCACAACAAAGATATCTCCCTGGCGCACCTGCTCGATCCCGACTTCCACTTCTGCTCCGCCGCGGATAAGCGTCGCCGTCTTAGGCGCCAGCTTCATAAGTCCTTTGATAGCATCCGTGGTACGGCCCTTAGAGTAAGACTCCAAAGTCTTGCCGACCGTAATCAGCGTCAGGATCGTACCTGCGGACTCAAAGTAGAACTCATCCATATACTGCATCGCCAAATGACGGTCGTTCAAAACTACGATAGCGTCCGTCATAAGGA
>CAMNWW010000025.1 GCA_946566415.1 uncultured Lachnospiraceae bacterium
AACCCCGTTGTGCGGGGTACCGTAACTCAGATTGCCTATTCGGCAATGAATTTCAAAGGGTAAGGAAGGAAAGTGACCATGAAAATCATTATGTTAGGCGCGCCGGGAGCAGGAAAAGGGACACAAGCGAAGAAAATCGCGGCTAAATATGGCATCCCTCATATTTCTACAGGCGATATTTTCCGGGCAAACATTAAGAATGGAACGGAGCTTGGGAAGAAGGCAAAGACATACATGGACCAGGGGCTTCTCGTGCCGGACGAGCTGGTGGTGGATCTGGTGGTAGATCGTGTGAACCAAAAGGACTGTGCAAAGGGATATGTTCTGGACGGGTTTCCGAGGACGATCCCCCAGGCGGAAGCGCTTGATGCGGCTCTTGCAGAGCAGGGACAAAAAATAGACTATGCGATAGACGTCGACGTACCGGATGAGAATATTATCCGCCGGATGGGCGGACGCCGTGCATGTGTAGGGTGCGGCGCTACATATCACCTTGTCTATGCCGCTCCGAAGAAGGATGGAATCTGCGATACATGTGGAGGGGAATTGATCTTAAGAGATGACGACAAGCCGGAGACAGTGGAAAAGCGGTTAGGTGTTTACCACGAACAGACACAGCCTTTAATTGATTATTATACGAATGCCGGAATCTTAAAAACAGTGGACGGAACAGTGGATATGGAAGATGTATTTGGCGCCATTGTTTCTATATTAGGAGAATAACAGATGCCGATTACGATTAAATCAGAAAGAGAAATAGCGCTGATGACTGAGGCGGGCAGGATTCTGGAAATCGTACATGCGGAACTGGAAAAAGCTTTAAGACCGGGAATGACGACGCTGGATATTGACGCGTTGGGAGAGGAAGTGATTCGCAGTTTCGGCTGCGAACCTTCTTTCCTGAATTATAATGGGTATCCGGCATCTATCTGTGTTTCTGTAAATAACGAGGTCGTCCATGGGATTCCCTCAAAGAAACGGGTCATCCATGAAGGTGATATCGTAAGCCTAGATGCCGGGGTGATCTACAAGGGGTATCATTCGGATGCGGCGAGAACGCATGTAGTCGGCGAGGCAAAACCCGAAGTAAAGAAGCTGATCGAGGTGACCAGGCAGAGTTTTTTTGAAGGTATAAAGTTCGCAAAAGAAGGCAATCATCTATTTGATATATCGAATGCGGTCGGGCGTTATGTGCGGAGGTTCGGCTATGGCATAGTGCGGGAGCTGTGCGGACATGGAATTGGAACGCGTCTGCATGAAGAACCGGAAATCCCAAACTTCCCTATGCTCCGCAGGGGACCGAAGCTGAAAGCAGGGATGACGCTGGCGATTGAGCCGATGATCAACCTCGGAACGGCAAAAGTCAGATGGCTGGACGATGATTGGACGGTTGTCACAGCGGACGGGGCGCCTTCAGCACACTATGAGAATACAGTGCTGGTCACGAAAGGGGGGCCAGAGATTTTGACACTTACCGGGATACAGGAGGATGCAGTTGCAAAAGGGCGCACAGAATAGAGGAAATGGTCAGGGCGGCATACCTGAATGTCCAAAAGGCGTGGACAGGGAGGAAGAGATGGACAGATGGGAAATAGGAATGCTTGCGCGGTCTCTTGCAGGACATGATAAAGATAGGGTTTATGTCATATATAGTTTGGAAGAAGCATATGTATATTTAGTGGACGGGGAAAATAGAACCCGAAAGAAGCCGAAAAAGAAAAAGAAAAAGCATGTGCAGCTTATCAGAAGAAAATATGATACCGCGCAGGCGGACGATATAAAAATCAAGCGGATACTTAAGGAGTACAGAACTCAGGAAAGAGGAATGAAGGAGGAATCATAATATGTCGAAAGCAGACGTTATTGAAATTGAAGGGACTGTAGTAGAGAAGCTGCCGAATGCCATGTTTCAGGTGGAGCTAGAAAACGGACACCAGGTACTGGCGCATATCAGCGGAAAGCTGCGGATGAATTTTATTAAGATTTTGCCCGGTGATAAAGTAACATTAGAATTATCCCCATATGACCTGTCAAAGGGAAGAATTATATGGAGAGATAAATAAATTACTATTGACTTTATAATTTCTATAGTGCTATAATATTATGCGTACTGCCATCAGATATTTTAGGCAGACTGATAATGGAAAACAGGCAAGGGAGGAAAGGAGGATTTGACATGAAGGTTAGATCATCAGTAAAACCGATATGCGAGAAATGTAAAGTTATCAAGAGAAAAGGACGTGTCAGAATTATCTGCGAGAATCCGAAACATAAACAGAGACAAGGGTAGGCATTGAACACTACCTTGTACGATGTTTATTATGAATCAGGCGGCTGATAGCGGGAGGCGCAAACGGTGTGCATAAGCGCGGACTGCTATTTCAAATATACAGGGAAGCACCCCACTTGTGAAGAGCAGAAGTGGTGATTTCAAGTATATTGCTTAGAATACCGGCTGTCATTAGCCGTGAAGACGGTTGCCGGAAAAGGGTGCGGATACCGACGCGCCTGGGCTGGGATATCGGAGACGGACTTCGGTAGGGTACAGACTCTCAAGTACCCGCAGCCTCATTGTAAGACAAAATCAGGAATCAAGATCAGAGAAAACGGAGGAAATCACAAAATGGCTCGTATTGCAGGTGTAGACTTACCAAGAGACAAACGTGTAGAGATTGGATTGACTTATATCTACGGGATCGGCAGAGCAAGTTCTGACCGTATCCTTAAAGAAGCAGGAGTGAATCCGGACACACGCTGCAGAGATTTGACGGATGAAGAAGTCAAGAGGATCAGTGCAGTTATCGATGAGACTCAGACGGTCGAAGGTGATCTTAGAAGAGAGATCGCCCTGAATATTAAGAGGCTTCAGGAGATTGGATGCTATAGAGGTATCCGGCATAGAAAAGGACTTCCTGTTCGTGGTCAGAAGACTAAAACGAACGCAAGGACAAGAAAAGGTCCGAAGAGAACTGTTGCGAATAAGAAGAAATAATACGGCTCGTAAGGCAGCAAAATGAAACCGAATAACAAGGCAACTATAATGAGGAAAGTGTAGGTTAGTTTTATTATGGCTAAAAAAGTTACAAAAAAAGTGACAAAAAAACGTGTCAAGAAAAACGTTGAACGCGGACAGGCACATATCCAGTCATCTTTCAATAACACGATCGTTACTTTGACGGATGCACAGGGGAATGCATTATCATGGGCAAGTGCCGGTGGTCTGGGATTTAGAGGTTCAAGGAAATCTACCCCATATGCAGCTCAGATGGCTGCGGAGACAGCAGCAAAGGCAGCTTTGGTACATGGTCTTAAATCAGTAGATGTATTCGTAAAGGGACCCGGTTCAGGAAGAGAAGCAGCAATCCGTGCACTTCAGGCATGCGGAATTGATGTGACAAGTATCAGGGACGTGACGCCTGTACCGCATAATGGATGCCGCCCGCCGAAGAGAAGAAGAGTCTAATCGAATAATAATAGGAGGATAAAGAGCATGGCAGTAAATAGAGTTCCAGTACTGAAAAGATGCCGTTCCCTTGGTATGGAACCGGTATATCTGGGAATTGACAAAAAGTCTAACAGACAGTTAAAGAGAACCAATAGAAAAATGAGCGATTATGGTCTTCAGTTACGTGAGAAGCAGAAAGCAAAATTTATCTATGGCGTATTAGAAAAACCTTTTAGAAATTATTTTGAGAAGGCACAGCAGATGAAAGGAATGACCGGCGATAATCTTATGGTCCTTCTGGAGTCCAGGCTGGACAACGTTATCTTCCGTCTCGGCTTTGCGAGGACAAGACGGGAGGCAAGGCAGATCGTTGGCCATAAGCATGTCCTGGTGAATGGAAAACAGGTTAAGATTCCGTCTTACCTGATCAAGGCCGGCGATACGATTGAAATCAAAGAAGCTAAGAGAAGCTCTCAAAGGTATAAAGAAATCCTGGAAGTTACAGGAGGACGTATGGTGCCGGATTGGTTAGAAGCAGATGCTGAAAATCTGAAAGGCACTGTAAAAGAACTTCCACTTCGCGAAGCGATTGATGTTCCTGTAGACGAGATGTTGATTGTCGAGTTGTATTCTAAGTAAGATGCATCTCAAGAAAGAGTAAAAACCCTCAACATCAAAAACCCACAAGGAGGGAGCAAAATAGTGTTTGATTTTAATAAACCCAATATTGAAATTACAGAGGTTTCAGAAGATAAAAAATATGGCAGATTTGTAGTAGAGCCTTTGGAGAGAGGATATGGAACCACATTAGGTAATTCTTTGAGAAGAATTATGCTTTCTTCTTTACCAGGGGCAGCGATCAGCCAGATTAAAATCGACGGTGTGCTGCATGAATTCAGTTCAATTCCAGGTGTAAAGGAAGATGTGACTGAGGTTATCATGAATTTGAAATCCCTGGCTATCAAAAATACTTCTGATACCGATGAGCCGAAAACGGCATACATCGAGTTTGAAGGTGAGGGTGTTGTAACAGGGGCAGACATTCAGGCAGATTCAGACATTGAGATCGTCAATCCGGAGACAGTGATCGCGACCTTGAACGGCGGGACAGACTGCAAGCTTTATATGGAACTGACTATAACAAGAGGCAGAGGATATGTGGGTGCTGAAAAGAATAAGACGGAAGATATGCCGATAGGCGTAATTCCAATTGATTCGATCTACACGCCGGTAGAACGTGTCAACCTTACAGTTGAAAATACACGTGTCGGTCAGATTACTGATTTTGACAAGCTGACGCTGGATGTATGGACAAACGGTACCCTTATGCCGGATGAGGCAGTCAGTCTGGCGGCGAAGGTACTTAACGAACATCTGAAGCTGTTCATTGATCTGTCAGAAGTTGCGCAGGCGGCGGAAGTTATGATTGAGAAGGAAGACGATGAGAAAGAGAAAGTCCTCGAAATGAGTATCGATGAGCTTGAGCTTTCTGTACGTTCCTATAACTGTCTGAAGAGAGCAGGAATCAACACGGTGGAGGAATTGACGAATAGGACGCCGGAGGATATGATGAAGGTTCGGAATCTTGGACGTAAATCCCTGGAAGAAGTCCTTGCAAAATTAAAAGAACTCGGTCTGGAATTAAGCCAGGGCGAGGAATAGAGCGCCCGGCGAGAGCGGGATGTTCACAACACTATCTGGCTAGTAAGCCCGATGACGCATAACCAGATGGCATATCCGGTAAGTCCGAAGAAGCACAGATATGTCCCAAATAATGGAGGATAAGGAAATGGCAAAATATAGAAAGCTTGGCAAGACAGCAAGTCAAAGAAAGGCTTTATTGAGAAATCAGGCGACAATGTTGATTCAGCATGGAAAGATTCGGACGACAGAGGCTCGTGCGAAAGAAGTGCGTAAGATTGTAGAGAGCCTCATTGCTATGGCTGTCAGGGAAAAAGATAACTATGAGGAAGTAACAATCAAGGCGAAGGTTGCAAGAAAAGACAAGGACGGAAAGAGAGTCAAGGAAGTCAAAGACGGCAAGAAAGTTACCGTTTATGATGAGGTTGAGAAGACGATTAAAAAGGATAAGCCGTCCCGTCTACATGCAAGACATCAGATGCTGAAGGTGCTTTATCCGGTCAAAGAAGTTCCTGCAGAAGGAACAGGCAGAAAGAAGAATACAAAACAGCTGGATCTGGCAGACAAGTTATTCACAGAAATCGCGCCAAAATATACGGAACGTAAAGGTGGATACACCAGGATCATCAAGATCGGACCGCGTAAAGGTGACGCGGCAATGGAAGTATTGATTGAGCTTGTGTAATAGGATAAAGGCGAACGCAAAGAAGAGACATGACGGAATTGTTATGTCTCTTTTGTCATTATTTACCCATAAGCCAAATGATCTGTCGTTAGATTTTATTCTTGGGCATAGGATAGGGGGATTTTGAAAGAGATGAAAAGCGGAAGAAAAATAATAGAGCTTTTAGGAATTGGAATTTTGCTCTTATTGATGCTGGCAGGATGTACTCTCTCTGGATGCAGCGGCGTCCGCAGAAACGGCAGCGGCAGCCAGGAGGAATTTGACTATTTGATCACAGTCGGGCTGGCACAGTCGGGCAGTTCGTCCACATGGAAGACGGCAAATACGGAGTCGTTTAAAAGCATATTTACTGAAGACAATGGTTATGAACTTCTGTATGAAGACGCTATGCTGGATCAGGAAAAACAGCAGAAGGCAGTCAGGAAATTCATAGATGAAGGTGTAGATTATATTATACTGTCGCCAGTCGTTGAAACAGGATGGAGGGAGCTTTTAGAGGAGACAAAGGAGGCGGGAATCCCTGTGATTTTGGTTAACCACCTTATTGACGAAATAGACACTTCTCTTTACGAATGCTGGATCGGAACAGATTTTCATCAACAGGCTTTAGATATTGGAGAATGGCTGGAAAACTATTTAGAGTCCAGGGGGGAATCTTCGGAGGAAGAAAAGAAGGATGAGGAAAAAAAGGAAGTGATTTTTGCCGCAATCCAAGGGTTTATCGGTTCATATGAACAAATAGAGCGGGCGGCAGGATATGAAGAATTTCTGGAAAAACACGACGATTGGAATATGCTGGGCAGGCAGACCGGAGCGAATCAAAGAGAGACGGGAAAGGAAGTCATGAAGCTCTTTTTGGAACAAGTGCCGCTCCCTGACGTGGTGATAGCAGAAGATGAGGAGATGGCGTTGGGCGCTGCGGATGCTCTTAAGGAAGCGGAGATAGAAAAAGAGATTATCTTAGTCAGTTGTGGGGCCGCACAGTAAGTACTTAAAGCAATTGAGGATGGAAATATAACGGCCGCATTTGAGCAAAACCCACTCATTGCGCGCAAGACAGCAGAGATCATTCAAAAGCTGGAGGCAGGCGTTGCAGTGGACAAGAGACAATTTATAGACGGTACATATTTTGACGCGTCTATGGACTTGGAAGAAGTGAGCGAAGAGCGGAGATACTGAAAAAGGGGACAAAAATGCGGTCCAGTGGTTGATTCCCGGCGAAAATACGTTTACAATAAAAGGGATTTCATTAGGAAACCCCGTGGGCGGGGTCCCTGAATTCAGACCGCCTAATCGGCGATAAGTTTTAATAGGAAAGGAGAAAATAGGAATGAAGATAGGAATTGCGAACGATCATGCGGCGACGGATATGAAGAAAGAAATATTAGAATATTTGGTCAAGAGAGGGCATGAGGTTGTGAACTATGGGACGGATTCGTATGAAAGTGTTAACTATCCAGAATTTGGGGAAAAGATCGGACGTGCTGTGGCATCCGGCGAGGTAGATCTGGGAATTGCAATCTGCGGCACAGGGCTGGGAATTTCCCTGGCGGCAAATAAGGTTCACGGAGTACGCGCCGCGGTATGCTCTGAACCATATACGGCGAGACTCTCAAGACAGCATAATAATGCGAATGTGCTGGCGTTCGGCGCAAGGGTCGTCGGAATCGAGATGGCAAAAATGATTGTTGATGAGTGGCTTGGCGCAGAATTTATGGGGGGAAGGCATCAGGACCGTGTGGATATGATTATGGAGATCGAAAACCGTCCATAGGCTTCAGGAAAATCGGATAAAAAATCCGGCTGACTGGGAATGGATTCCAGACAGCCGGGCTTTTTATTGACCTTTAGGAAGAGAAAAAATGAATTCGGTCCCTACTCCTTCCGTGCTGATGACATTAATATTTTCATTATGTGCCTGTATAGCCTCTTTTACGATAGAAAGCCCCAGCCCGGTTCCTTTTTTATCCTTACCCCTGGATAAATCTGTTTTATAAAAGCGTTCCCATATTTTATTTATACTCTGTTTAGGGATTCCGATGCCGTAATCCTTGACAGAGATATAGATTTTATCGCCGCGCTCGGTAGTCTCAACAGTGATGGAAGATTCAGCGTCGCTGAATTTGATGGCGTTGTCCAGGAGGTTATAAAGTACCTGCTGGATCTTACGGCGGTCCGCATAGACCATAAGACTGCGGGAAGCAAATACAAGTTCAATGGAGATTCGTTTGGCAGTGCAGGTTCCCTCGAATGCTTCCGCCGTACTGCGGATCATCTCGTGAATGTCAAAATTCGTCTTGTCTAAGAGAAGGTCTTTGGTGTCAAATTCATTAAGAGCCAACAGATCTTCTGTCAGGTCAGTCAGCCGTTCTGTTTCAAATAGTATGATTTTCAAGTATTTGTCCTGCATTTCCATGGGAATCGTGCCGTCGGCTATCGCCTCGACATACCCTTTTATGGAGGTCAAGGGAGAACGAAAATCATGAGAGACATTTGCTACAAACTTTTTCTGATAATCCTCCATATCCTTAAGTTGAGAAGACATATAATTCAAAGAAGCGGACAAATATCCCATTTCATCCTGGGAGTCTACGGGAATCACAACATCAAGGTTTCCGCAGGAATACTGCCTGGCGGCCTCTGAAATCTTCCTTAAGGGGCGGTAGATAAGATAGTGAATGCCTAGAAAAATGATAAAAGACATCAGATACACCACAATCACAATAATCGAAGTGCTTCGCAGAAGGACTTTGCGGGCCTCTTCTACATGTTCATAGGATTTGTGGATTAAAAGATACCCTTTTATTGAAAATTTCTGAGTCACAGGAGCGATAACTGTGATCACATCCTCGTTAAAATAGCCATGATAGTCCCCAATCATATAACGGTTTCCCCCAGTCTCGGCAGGATCGAAATCCTGGACGACGGAGGGTGTATGAAAGATATCGTCCGACCGGGAAGAAACAAGAATTTCCCCTTCCCGGTCGATGAACCATACAGCAGCGTCCAAGTATGAACTGATGGCATTCAACTGCACATACACATCAGAAGGTTCCGATATGCCGGAAAAATAGCCGGGTAAATATTCGGTAGCCATTAAGTTTGCTTCCTGATACAGACTGCCGGAAAAATCCTTTTCCAGGTAATCTGTGATGAGCGGCGGAAACAAAGCGCTTACAGTAAAAACACTCAAAAACCCAAAAATAATATACAGCACTATAAATTTGAGGTAGAGTGTACTTTTCATTTCTTCACCTCAAATTTATAACCTATTCCCCAGACGGTGCTTAGGGACCAGGAGGGATGTTCCTTAATTTTTTCGCGGATTCTTTTGATATGCACGTCCACAGTCCGGGTGTCGCCGATATATTCATAGCCCCAGATCTGATCCAGGAGCTGCTCACGGGTAAAGACCTGGTTCGGGGAAGAAGCGAGAAAATATAAAAGTTCCAGCTCCTTGGGCGGCATGTCGATATTTACACCGTCTGCCATAACGGAATAATTCGTAAGATTGATGGAAATTCCGGGGTAATCGACGCATTTTCCCTTGCTTTCCGTCGCCGGATCTGCCTTGGCGGGCTGATAGCGGCGGAGCACAGCCTTGACCCGGGCAACCAATTCTTTCGAGTCAAAGGGCTTGATCATATAATCATCCGCACCTAGCTCCAATCCCAGTACCTTGTCGAACACCTCGCCTTTAGCAGAGAGCATAATGACAGGTACGGACGACCTGCCGCGGATTTCCCGGCATACCTGGTAGCCGTCGATGCCGGGCAGCATCAGGTCTAAGAGTATTAAGTTCGGCTGATAGGAGTCAAACGCTAAGAGCGCATTTTCACCATCATGTACGATCATTGTGTCGAAGCATTCTTTTACCAAATACAGGGAAATCAATTCGGCAATATTCTCATCGTCATCAACTATTAATATTTTCTGTTTTGCAACCAATTCACTTATCTCCTTTATTTGAACTCTACGATCGTGACCCCGGCATCGCCTTCGCCAAAAGCGCCGAGGCGGAATGATTTGACATGTTTCTGTCTGCGCAAATACTGATGGATGCCGTTTCTGAGCGCGCCGGTCCCCTTGCCGTGGACGATGCGTACAGGGCTTAAATGGGCGAGATAGGCATCGTCTAAATATTTGTCAAGCTCGGCAACGGCCTCGTCGACCGTCTTGCCCAGCAAATTAATCTCGCTGCTGATATGCATGGATTTACTCATCTTCATTTTGCCGCTGGAAGTGCGGTGCATTTGTTTGGCGCCAAGCACTAAAGGCTCCTCGATAATTTCCAGATCGGACATATGCACCTGCGAGCGTAGGATGCCCATCTGGACAGACAGATTTCCCTTTGCGTCCGGAAGGGAATTTACAGTGCCGGTCAAATTCATGCTCAAAACTTTCACAGAATCTCCAAGATGAAAATCACTGGCTTTATGGCTTTTTTTTGGTTTGGCCCTATCCAGGTCAGAAGATCCGCGGGTCTTTTCAAGCTGCCGGCGGATGCGTTCACGCTCTTTCTCCATCTCGGCGGCAGATACATTCTCTTTTCCGAATTTTCGGAAATTCTTCATTGTTTCATCAGCAAAATCCTTTGCTTCCCTCACAATCGCGCTGGCTTTTTCGTTTGCTTCCCGAAGAATTTTATCACGCTGGGTGTCAAGCTTCTCCTGCCGGCTCTTTATCTCGGATTTTAAGCGTTCTATTTCGCGCCGGTATGCGGCGACCTCGTCTCTTTCCCGTTCAATGGTCTTGCGGCTTGCCTCGAGGTCTGTCAAAAGATCTTCAAAAGAGGTTTCTTGATCGCTTAAGTGCGTCCGGGCGTCCGCGATGATTGAGGCGGGCAGTCCTAATTTTTCGGAAATAGCAAAGGCGTTGCTTTTCCCGGGAATCCCGATCAGCAAATGGTATGTCGGGCTTAATGTCTCAACGTCAAATTCACAGCAGGCATTTTCAACGCCGGGAGTGGATAGAGCGAACACTTTAAGCTCGCTGTAGTGTGTGGTAGCCATCGTACGGATACCGCGCTTATGCAGGCATGAGAGGATCGCAATAGCAAGCGCGGCGCCCTCTGTAGGATCTGTGCCCGCACCCAACTCGTCAAAGAGCACAAGCGACTGCTCGTCTATATTTTTCAGGAATGAAACAATGTTCGTCATATGGGACGAAAATGTGCTTAAAGATTGTTCGATGCTCTGCTCGTCTCCGATGTCGGCAAATACACGATGGAATACGGAAAGCTCCGAGCGGTCCAGAGCAGGAATGTGGAGCCCTGCCTGTCCCATCAAAGTAAAGAGCCCTACTGTTTTCAATGAAACAGTCTTACCGCCTGTATTCGGGCCGGTGATGATAAGCAGATCAAAATCTTCTCCTAGAGTGATGGAGATCGGCACCGCTTTTTTCTTATCTAAAAGGGGATGGCGTCCTTCACGTATCCGTATCCGCTTTTCCGCGTTAAATACAGGCCGGCTGGCATTCATATTAAGCGCCAGGGTGCCTTTTGCAAAAATGAAATCCAGTTCTGTCAAAATTTTATAATTCAGGCGGATTTCTTCAATATATCCGGCAGCCTCCTCGCTGAGACGCGCGAGGATCACCTGAATTTCCTCCTGTTCCTGGGCATAAAGTTCCTTCAAGTCGTTATTCAGTTTTACGACGGACATCGGCTCGATAAAAAGCGTGGAGCCGGTGGCGGACTGGTCGTGTATCATGCCGTTCACCTGACCGCGGTATTCCGCCTTTACAGGCAGACAATAGCGGTCGCCCCGCATGGTGATGATGGCATCCTGGAGATAAGAGCGAAGAGAACCATTCAAAAGGCTGTTCAAAGTGGAATGGATTTTGCCGTTCATCCCACCTATACCGCGCCGTATCTGCCGAAGTTTCGGACTGGCGTCGTCGCTGATTTCTTCCTCGCTCAAAATACAGCGGTCGATCTCCGCACTGACCTTGGCAAGCGGGGTAAGCTGTTCAAAATAATAATCCAGACAGTCGGCAGGCTCTTCCGTTGTGTCGTGTCTCCCGTACGCCTTTGCTGTGGCAGCAGTCTTAAGCAGTCTTGCGACCGCTAAAAGCTCTGGAGCCGAAAGCGAACTTCCAATCTCCAGACGCCGGAGCGAATCGTTCACCGGACAGCATCCCCCAAAAGACAGATGCCCTTTTTTAACGATCCGGTTAAAAGCGGCGGCGGTTTGTTCCTGCGCTGTATCGATAGATGAGATATCTGTCATCGGCCTTAGTTTCCGGCATAAATTTTTCCCGCCCGGCGACGAGGACAATTCACACAGCATATTTATAATTTTCGTAAATTCCAATTTATCTAATGTTTTCTGATTCATTACCGTCAATTCCTTTCGCACTCTATTCTACCGTATTTACGGTGGAAAAGAAAGTAAAAAAGAAGAACATTTTGATAATGATTGAACATTTGAAAAGAATCATGTATACTACAAGATAAAGGTAATGCAGGAACTCTTTGATAAATAAGGAGATTGCGCAATGTCTGAAGAACGGGAAGAGAATCAGAAGCAGGGGACAGAAGGGGAGGAAGAATATTCATTTCTCCAGGAGACGGTCAAAGATGAGCAGGCGACATGGAAAAAGGGTCTTTGCGTGTTATGGAAGACAGCGGTAAAAGGGATGATTTTTGGGCTCGCGGCCTGCACAGCTTTTTATATCATGAAGCCTTGGCTGGATACACCACTTCAAAAAGAGAATGAGAAGGTCACGATTCCGGAAGATGAGGAAGAAGAGGAAACGGAACCGATAGAAGAGACAGAAGAGCCGGCTGAAGAGCTGGTTTATCCGGCGCTGACTCTGGACAATTATCGTGAGCTGGCAAGGGCTGTTTATCAGGTTGCGGCGGAATCAAATAAATGCGTGGCGGAAGTCAGCGCAGTGCGGGCGGAGGAGAACTGGGAGAACGCATCGTTTGACACGGCCAATAGTGTGTCAGGGACTATCGTGTGGGAAAATGCGGTGGAAGTACTTGTGTTGGCTCCGGCGAGGATTGCGAGAGACGCTCAAAGTCTCAGCGTTACCTTTTTGGACGGCATAAAGTATCCGGCGACGCTGAAGAAACAGGATCTAAACTTAGGGCTGGCAGTATTTTCCATAGAAGCGGGGAAGCTGTCCGACACAACGCGGAATCAGATCCAGCCGGCAGTATTTGGCAATTCTAATATTATAGGTAAGGGCGACCCAGTAATCGTCCTGGGGAAACAGTTTGGATATGCGGGAGGCGCAGGTTATGGGATCGTAAGTTCAACTAGAAACCGCATTTCTGTGGCGGATGGGGAATACAGGATTCTTTCAACTGATATTGCGGCGGCGGACGGCGGAAGCGGCGTGCTTTTTAATCTCAGCGGCGAAGTGATTGGGATTGTGGATCAAAAGATGAGCAGCCAGGGGAGCATGAATCTGGTGACGGCCTATGCTATTTCAGATATTAAGAGTTATATTGAGGCGTTGTCTAACGGGAAAGCAATACCATACCTTGGGATAAACGGTGTAGATGTGACGGAGGCAGTATCGGAGGAACAGGGGATTCCGAAGGGGGTTTATGTACGGGAAATAGAAGTGGATTCTCCGGCAATGCAGGCGGGAATCCAGAATGGTGATGTGATCATAGAGATGAACAAAAGCAAGGTGACCACCGTTTCCGGGATGAATAAAACCTTGATGGAGTGTCAGGCAGGAGAACAGATCAGCATTCGCGGAAAGCGTCAGGGAGCATCCGGATATGTGGATATGGATTTTGATATCACAGTGGGGAGTAAAGAATAGGAACAAGGGATAAGGTGAGAACAAAAAGGAAAGAGGACTGGCATGAGATATATCAATACATTACATGAGGGTGAGACGATCAGGAATATTTATCTTTGCAAAATGAAGCGGAGCGCCGAAACTAGGAACAGGAAACCGTATGATAATCTACTGCTTCAGGATAAGACGGGGACTTTAGACGGAAAGGTGTGGGATCCGAATTCCAGTGGGATCGCAGATTATGAAGAGAAGGATTTTGTAGAGGTATACGGCGAGGTGATCGCTTATAACGGGAACCTGCAGCTGAACATTAAACAGCTTCGGAAGGCAGAAAAAGGGGAATACGACCCTGGGGACTATATGCCGACCAGCACAAAGAGCGTGGAAGGAATGTATACGGAACTGATGGAATATGGAAAAATGGTTCAAAATCCGTATTTGCAGCAGGTTATCCAGCATTATTTTGTAAATGACGAGGCGTTTATCGAGCAGTTTAAAGGGCACTCTGCGGCAAAGAGTATTCATCATGGATTTGCAGGAGGTCTTCTTGAACATACGCTCAGCGTCGTAAAATTCTGCGCATATATGGCTGGGGCATATCCGATTTTGAACAAGGATCTGCTTTTTGCGGCGGCCATGTGCCATGATATCGGGAAGACTCGGGAACTGTCGGATTTTCCGGACAACGATTATACCGACGACGGGCAGCTTTTGGGGCATATTATCATTGGCGTTGAAATGCTGGGTGATGCAATACGTGAAATAGACGGATTTCCGGCGAAGCTTGCGAGCGAGCTGAAACATTGTATCATTGCGCATCACGGCGAGCTGGAATACGGTTCTCCGAAAAAACCGGCGCTTGCCGAAGCGCTTGCCCTGTATTTTGCAGATTGTACAGACGCTAAAATGCAGACATTGACGGAAGTTTTTAGAGATAAGCCGGGTACGGACTGGCTTGGTTATAACCGTCTGTTCGAGTCGAACCTTCGGCGGACGAGTAAATAGGCGGAACAGATTCAGGATTTCAAGAGGGCAGCTTTCTGGATGGAGGAACTGCTCTCTTGTGCTATGTTAATGACCCGACGGTGGACTCATTTGTCGGGCAACTCATGTAATTTGAAAAGCGCTAAGAGGCAGATAAGAGGAGATATGATGGCGAAAAAAAATGAGATCGTTACAGTGAAAGTTACGGATATGGCTATAAGCGGAGAAGGAATAGGGAAGGTGGACGGGTACACGCTGTTTATCAAGGACACAGTCATCGGCGATGTGGCCAAGGTAAAAATTACGAAAGTAAAAAAGCAATATGGTTATGCAAGGCTCATGGAACTATTGGAGGCATCATCAGACCGGGCAACTCCGGTCTGTTCTGTAGCGCGTCAGTGCGGGGGCTGCCAGATTCAGGCACTCTCATACGAAAAACAGTTGGAATTCAAACAAAAAAAGGTGCGTGGAAGCCTGATTCGTGTGGGAGGGTTTGACCATGAGTTTGTGGATGGGGTTATGGAACCGATCATCGGCATGGAAGCCCCCTTCCATTATCGGAATAAGGCACAGTACCCGGTGGGTACGGATAAGGAGGGGAATCTCTGCGCCGGATTCTATGCAGGGCGGACCCACCAGATCATACCGAATCTGGACTGTGCTTTAGGACCAGAGGCGAACCGCACGATCTTAGAAAAAATACTGGAGTTCATGAAAGAATACCATATACCCGCATATGATGAGGCGGCGGGAAAAGGCCTGGTACGCCATGTCCTGATTCGCTGCGGATTTGCGTCAGGAGAAATTATGGTGTGCCTTGTCTTGAACGGAAAAAAACTGCCGCACAGCAATGCTCTTGTTGAGGCGCTGCGCAGTATCCCAGGGATGGAAAGCATCACCTACAGTGTGAATCGGGAAAATACGAATGTAATCATGGGGAATGAAATCTGTCTCCTATGGGGAAAGGAATACATTACCGATCAAATCGGTTCTGTGAAATACCAGATTTCTCCTTTATCGTTTTACCAAGTGAATCCGGTGCAGACCGAAGCATTATATCGTCAGGCTTTGGAGTACGCCCGGCTTACGGGGCAAGAAACGGTATGGGATCTCTACTGCGGGATCGGTACGATTTCTCTCTTTCTGGCGAAAAACGCCGCTAAAGTGTACGGTGTGGAGATCGTGCCCCAGGCTATAGAGGATGCAAGGAAAAACGCGCAGATTAATGGGATACGGAACGCGGAATTTTTTGTGGGAAGGGCGGAAGATATCCTGCCGGAGTACTATGACAGATATGAAAGGGAGCATCCCGGCGAACGCGTACACGCAGATGTGATTGTGGTGGATCCGCCGAGAAAGGGCTGCGCGCAAAGTGTTTTGGATACGATGGTGAAGATGCAGCCGGAGCGGATCGTGTATGTGAGCTGCGATCCCGCGACGCTGGCGCGGGATCTGAAGTATCTGTGTGGGAGAGGGTACGAGGTGGAGAAAGTGAGAGCGGTAGATATGTTCCCGGAGACAATCCATGTGGAGACTATTGTGTCGATACAAAAGAAAAACTCGTAGAAGTCCTTTATTTTAGGCACTTTGCGAAGCATT
>CAMNWW010000026.1 GCA_946566415.1 uncultured Lachnospiraceae bacterium
CGTCATTACAAGCGAATATCTACAGTGTTTTGTTCAAGACGTCATAGCAAACGTTCCTTTGAACTGTAACGTCCAGATCATTGAATATAATAATTTTTACCATATCGCGGATATTTATAAGGAGTATGAAGCAAGAGCCGACGGATTTATGGTAAGCGGAAGGACCGCCCTGGCCGCGATCGAAAAGGCGCTTCCCGACCACCGGAAACCGATCGTTCCCTTTGAACCAAGTATTGTCAACCTTTACCGTCTGCTTCTTGATAAGTTTTTAGCAGACCGGGAATTGGACCCGGGGCGTGTCTGCTTTGATTTTCTTCTGCCGCTTAAGAAGAGGATGGGGTGTGCAACGGTTGATTCCTTTCTTTCCCTCAAAGATTCTTCTCAGATTAATACCGCTGTCAACGAATGGCTTGATAATATCCCTCTTGAAGATATTTCTCTCGTAGACCAACAGCTTGCCGGCGCGATCATTGAGCTTTGGGATCAGCATAAGATCGATCTTGTCATCTGTCATTATGGAAGCATCATACCAATTTTAAAGGAACGCGGGATTCCCTACTGTTATTCTTCCCCCAGAAAGGGAGATTTTATTTATCTTATTAATGGTTTGCTGTCACAGATTGAGATGAACCGTCTGCGCGAGAATCTCCCAGGAGTCATTGCCGTAACATTTTTGGGTACCGACAAGAGACCGATTCCCAAGACCCCTTTAAAGAAAGCGCTTTCCAACATTACACATGAATTTGCGCTTAATGTAATTCTTCAGGAGGAAGAGGAGGATAAATACTATCTTTTTACAACTTTGCGCGCTATCGAATGTATTACAAATAAACTGCGCAGATGCTCTATCCGGCCAGCCTTAAAAAAGAAATACAATATTGAGGCATATGTAGGGTACGGTATTGGAAACGACATTACTTCAGCGAAGAGTAATGCGCAGGCGGCTTTAAAGGAAGGGCTGTTTTCTAAAGGCTGCTATGCCGTCGATGAACGGCAGAATCTTCTCGGTCCCTTGAACGCAGAAAAATATCTGGAAGTTTGCGGAGATATTTCCAAAGAAGTTTATACCACTGCCGAACGGTGTAAGCTGTCTACCCTTACGATTCAAAAAGTTCTCTCCATTATAGAGATGACCGGGAGCAATAAGATCACCCAGCAAGGGCTTGCAAAGCATCTCGGCGTCACTCCCCGGAACGCCGGCAGGATCTTGGGCAACTTAGAAAAAGGCGGCGCCGCGTCGATCGCATACACACAGTCGATCACGTCAAAGGGACGGCCGATCAAGGTGTATGAGTTAAATATTGAGAGGTGACTTGATGAAGGAGATTTTAGTCATAGACGATGATGTCTATATCAGCGGCATGCTGGAAGAAATTCTTACAAAGGAAGGCTACCGGGTCAGCCTGGCGTATTCAGGGACGGAAGCCTTACTCCTTCTCTCCCGGCGTACGCCCGATCTGATCCTTCTTGATCTGATGCTTCCCGGCCTTGCCGGGGAGGATGTCCTACCCAAAATCCAGGGTATCCCGGTCATTGTGATGAGCGCTAAGGCTCATACCAGCGATAAGGTAAACCTGCTTCTTGGCGGCGCTAACGACTATGTCACGAAACCGTTTGACACAAAAGAACTGCTGGCAAGGATCGCCGTACAGCTCCGAAATGTCTCTGCCAAGACTTCGGCTCCTCTTCTGCATTTTGACTCTGTCACTGTAGATACATTGTCCCATACCGTCTGTGTCCAAGGCGCTCCCGTCCGTCTCACAAAGACAGAATATGCAATTTTAAAATTATTGATACAGAACCCTGCCCAGGTCGTCGCTAAATCCGTAATACTGGAACGGATCAGCCTGGATACTCCCGACTGCACAGAAAGCTCCCTCAAAGTACACATCAGCAACCTCCGCAAAAAGCTCAGGGACGCAGGGGGAAGGGAGTATATTGAGGCGGTGTGGGGAATCGGGTTCAAACTTACGTCCAAGACATAGCAAAGCCGTTCTTTCAAAATCTTTACGATATCTTAACCATTTTCTTTACCGTTTCCTTAACCAAATCCTGCTAAACTGTCCGTATCACGACATCAAATCATTGATAAAGTATCGCCAAAGGAGGTAATGATAAGTGGAATATTGTTTGACTACCGATTCTTTGTGTAAACGCTATGGGCAGTTTAAAGCTCTGAACGATCTGTCCATGCATGTGCCGAAAGGGTCAATCTATGGCTTCGTAGGGAAAAACGGAGCCGGAAAGACTACCTTGATCCGAATGATCAGCGGTCTTCAGACCCCTACGTCCGGCAGTTACACTTTATACGGAACAAAAAATACGGATCCAGGCGTAGGCAGGGCCCGGCGCAGAATGGGGGCCGTCGTCGAGACGCCGTCCATCTACCTGGACATGACGGCGAAAGATAACCTGAAAGAACAGTTCCTTGTCTTGGGACTCCCGTCTTTTGACGGCGTCCCGGACTTGTTAAACCTGGTCGGACTTGCCGATACCGGGAAAAAGAAAGCAAAGCATTTTTCACTCGGTATGAAGCAGCGGCTGGGAATCGCGATCGCCCTTGCCGGGGATCCGGATTTTCTTGTCCTTGACGAACCGACGAACGGGCTGGATCCGCAGGGCATCATCGAAATGCGGGAGCTGATCCTGAAGCTGAACCGCGAGCGGCAGATTACCGTACTCATCTCCAGCCATATCCTGGACGAGTTATCTCGGCTTGCAACGCATTACGGTTTTATCGACAGCGGCCGCGTAGTAAAAGAAATCAGCGCCGTTAAACTGGAGGAAGCATGCCGCAAATGCGTCCGTCTTAAGGTCCTGGACACCAGGCCTCTTGCCGGGGTCCTGGATGAGATGGGGCTGGAATACACAATCCTCTCCGACACCCTCGCAGATGTGTTCGGGGACGTCAGTATTTCCAAATTAGCCCTTGCCCTTGCTAAGAGGGACTGCGAGATCCTGTCCCTGCATGAACGGGACGAAGGGCTGGAAAGCTATTATATCAATCTGGTAGGAGGTGGTACGCATGAGTAGACTGCTGCGCGCAGGATTTCTGCATATGAAGAAATCGAAAGCTTTTCAGGTTTGCTTCTTTTTCATGATTTTTCTTGGGATTGCAAGCCCTCTGGCATCCTATATCGACAAGGTAAAAAATGGATATGGAAGTGAATTGAACAATGTTTTCTTTTATTATTGCGCCTATATCGGCATCGCACTGTCTGTCTTCTGCTCCCTGTTCATCGGGACAGAGTACAGCGACGGGACCATACGGAATAAGATCGTAGTAGGACATTCAAGATTTCGTATCTATCTGGCAAGCCTTATCGTATGCTCTGCAGGAGCCGTGGTTTTATGCCTTGCATACGTGATTCCTGTACTGTGTATCGGAATCCCCCTGCTGGGCTTCTTTACCCTGCCTCTTCCTGCCGTCGCCATCTTTTTCCTTGTGTCGATACTCATGGCTCTGGCTTTTGTCTCTTTGTTCACACTCGTCGCCATGCTGTGTCCGAGCAAGGCGCTGACATCCGTCGTCTGCATTCTCGGCGCCGTTTTCTTTCTCCTGGCAGGAACCTATATCTACGGCCGGCTCGACGCGCCGGAAACCTATACAGACTATGCGCTCTCCACAAACGGCGAAATGATAGAAGGAGAAGAAGTACTGAATCCGGACTATTTAAGAGGCACGAAACGTAAAGTCTATGAATTTCTTCTAGACTTTCTCCCGGGCGGACAGCAGATTCAGCTCGCAGCCGTATTGGTCTTACAGCCTCTCGTATTGTCGCTCTACTCACTATGTATTATCGTCACGGCCTCCGGGTGCGGTATCTTCGTCTTTCAAAGAAAAGACATTAAGTAAAGGAGCTTTCGCAATGGAACTATGGTCAGGAGCCGTCATCGGCATTCTTCTTCTCATCATACTATGCCTTTGTATTAAAATACGGCTGATAAAAAAATCAGCCGACGAAATCCGGGAAGGCCTTGCCGAAAGGCTCCTGACCGAAACAAACATCCTGCTCGATATCTCCAGCCGGGATCCTCAGATGCTGCGCCTTACTGACGACCTGAACCGTCAGCTCATCATCCTGAGGGACGCCCGGCGCCGTTTTGAGATGGGCGACCTGAAGCTGAAGGAAACGATCGCAGGCGTCTCCCATGACCTGAGGACTCCCCTTACCGCTATCTGCGGTTATCTCGACCTCCTGGAAGCACAGCCCCATTCAGAAGAAACAGCGCGGTATCTCAGAATCATCCGAAACCGCGCCGACGTCCTGCGCCGTCTGACCGACGAGCTTCTCAGCTATTCAACTGTTTCTTTCGTACCGAACGACGAAGCCCATGAGCCTGTGGTACTCAATCATGTCCTGGAAGAAAGCCTGCTGGCATATTACGGCGCGTTCATAGGCAAAGGGATCACTCCTGAAATAAAAATGCCCGAACAGAAGATCACCCGCCGCCTAAATAAAAATTCTCTCTCCCGCATTTTTGAAAACATCCTCGGCAACGCCATAAAATACAGCGACGGAGATCTTTTGACCGTTCTAAAGGAGGATGGGGAAATCATATTCTCCAACCACGCTTCCTCCCTGAATGAAGTCGAGACAGGGAAGCTCTTCGACCGGTTTTATACTGTGGAGACTGCTCAGAAATCCACAGGTCTGGGGCTGTCTATCGCCAAAACCCTCACAGAGCAGATGGGAGGAACCATCCTGGCCGAGTACCGGGAAGGGATGCTGAGCATTCATCTTGCATTCCCCTCTTCCCCCACCTGATTATACACGTTCAATGCGTCCAGTGCACTCCAAAATCCTTTTTACTATTTTCCGTGTAGTGCTTCCCTTTTTACCTCTTTTGTGATATAACGCATATATGATGAGTCAAGGAAAAAATCGACGGTGGACTCATTTGGAACCAAAAGCCGTTAACGGAGGGAGATCGTTATGGATTCTGATAAAAATATCAACAACTTAGAAAAACTCGAATTTGCAATCTTCTGCATTGAAAATATTGCATCAGAACTTGAACTAAACGCCGCGCAAGTATATACGGCTCTGACTGAAAAAAGCAATGTTCTTAACGATTATATCATTCCCTCTTATGACGTGTTGCACACACAGAGTAAAAACTACATTGTGCAGGATATCATTGAACTTATGGAGGAAAGAGGTGTGCAGGTATGATTCTTTATCACGGCTCTTACACAGAAATTACAAAACCCGATTTGAAACATTCCAGACCTAATGTAGACTTCGGCCGCGGATTCTATACTACTCCACTCTATGAGCAAGCTATAAGATGGTGCCGTAAATTCAAGCACCGTGGAAGAGATGGCATTGTCTCCTGTTATCACTTTGATGAAACTGCGTATGATACTCTAAAAGTACTGAAATTTGATTCCTATTCTGAGGATTGGCTTGACTTTATACTTTCTTGCCGGAGAGGTAAGGATAACACTGATTACGATATCGTTATCGGCGGCGTTGCAAATGATAAAGTTTTTAACACTATTGAGCTTTTCTTTGACCACCTTATCGATAAAGCGGAAGCCATCAAACGACTACGCTTTGAAAAGCCAAATTTGCAGATTTGCTTTCGCTCAGAATATTCTCTTGATAAATATCTTCATTTTGAAGGGAGTGAACAAGTATGAACGCAAATCCTATTTTGCTTCAAAAAAAATATTCCCGCATTGTCGCACGTTTTGCTGAAAAAGCAAATATTTCCTTAAATGATGCACTCTATGTTTTCTATCATTCAACTCTTTATGTTTTAATCAGCGAGGGAGTTTCTGATATGCACTGCATGAGTGACGAGTATCTTGCCGATGATCTTTACATGGAATACGAGGCGGGGAAGTGACGCTGTATATCTTCCTTCCCCTCTTCCCCCACCTGATTATACACGTCCACTGCATCCAATATGTGAAACGGCTTAGTATTATGGTCGCCGTCCGCTCCCGCCGTCACCAGGATATATTCTTTTCCATTGATCTTGGCAAGGCTCGCAAGACAAAGTCCGGCCTCTTCCGTATATCCTGTCTTTCCTCCCAGAATTTCTCCCCCGGCGACCTCAGCGCTCTCCATATTTTTGAACAGGGTACTGTAAAATGTCAGCCCGTCTGCATGCCATTCTGATGGGAAGGAGGTATAGCTGTGTGCTGTAAACGCATTCCGAAAGGTTTCATTCTTCAAAGCATACTGTAAAAGAATCGAAATATCCTTTACTGTGGAGTAATGATCCGGGTCATGCAGGCCTGTAGAATTGCAGAAATGTGTGTCCTTCATCCCCAGCTCGTCCGCCTTTTGGTTCATCAGAGCCGCAAACTCTTCTTCCGACCCAGATATCCTGTCTGCAAAAGCAACGCAGCATTCCGCCCCGGAAGGAAGCAGTATCCCGTAAAAGAGGTCCTCCAGACGAACCGGTTCCCCGGGTTCAAACCCTGCCATTGACGCGTTCTGCACATATAACCGCCCAAAAATCTCATCCGGCAAGGTTACCGTTTCCTCCATATCTTCCGTATATTCCGCCGCCAGAAACGCCGTCATGATCTTGGTAAGGGACGCCGGATAAATCTTTTCCTGTGTATTCATCCCAGCCAGCGTTTCTCCTGAATCTGCATCCAGCAAAATGGCATATGGACTGTACAGATGTTCTAAATCAACGGACGATTCCCATATTCCGCCGCTTAATTTCTTCGGTTTTTCTTCAGTCGAAGATGTAAAATGCCGGATTAATACACCGGCGTTATAAACCGTACCGCCCAAAATCAGAGCCATTAGGATTATCGTTATCCCGACGATTATATTCCTCTGCCTTCTCTTTCTCCTGTATCGTCTTCTATATTGCTTTTTACTCATGTTCCCTCTCCTTTTCTATCGATATACAAAAGCTCCTGTCTGGCAGTCATTTTACCAGGCAGGAGCCTTACGCACTTTAACATTCAGTTGTTTAAATCCTAAGAAAAGGTTAAGGAAAGGTTAACGATCCAATGGAAGAGCCACGCAGAACGTCGTCTCTTCCTTTTCACTTTTTGCCGTGATTGTCCCTCCGTGCCAGGTGACGATCTGTTTCGCGATAGCCAGTCCCAATCCTGCGCCCCCGGTACTTGTAGTCCGTGACTCATCCGCACGGAAGAACTTCTCAAAGACCGCATTCAGTTTCAAAGGCGGTATCGTCCTTCCCTTATTGCGGAAACAGATTTTTACCTCCGTACCTGTATCCTCCGTCCAGATCTCTATGGCGGTATCACGGTAACTGTACGCAATCGCGTTTTTCAATATATTATTAAAAACCCGTGCCAGTTTGTCAGGATCTCCGAAAACCGCCATGTCGTCCCCGACATTTAGCTCCACCGTATTCCCGTGGGCCTGCAAAAGAGGGTAAAACTCATCCGTCATCTGGACCAGCATAAAGCAGAGGTCGATCGTCTCTTCCTCCAATTCCATATATTGTAAATTATAACGAGTGATATCAAAAAATTCATTAATCAGTTTTTCCAGGCGGAGCGCCTTATTCAGCGTTATTCCGATATATTTTTCCCTCTGGGGGGAGGGCATGTCCGGCGCCTCGTCAAGCAGGCTCAGATAACCGATTACTGAGGTAAGCGGTGTTTTTAGGTCGTGCGCCAGATAGGTGATAAGATCATTCTTCCTCGCCGTCTCCTCCTTGAGGAGCTGTTCATGTTTCTGCATGAATGATTTGAATCCTATGATCTGGGCTGAAATCTGTGCGTATTCCTTGTGGAACAGCTCCGGCTTCTCCTCCTCCTGCTTCATATATGCCTGGATTTCTTCACTGATCGCTTCGATATTTTCCCGTACCTTTCGTTTCGCATAAATACGGGATACCGCGAACACAAGCAGGATTACAAGCACCACGGCCATGCACATCAACGTCAGGATGAGACTCTTTACTCCAGGCCAGTAAGGCTCGCGGACGATTACTCCCTCTCCCGCATAATCCGGCTGGGATTCCATCATATAGTTGCGTTCAAACCAGTCGATAAAGATTCCGTTTCCCATGCCGTCCACAAAATCAAATGCCAGGAAACACAGAATAATTCCTGCGAAACATAATAAAACCAGCTTTAAAGTATCATTATTTTTACGGTTCGATTTTATATCCGCACCCCCAGACTGTTTTGATATACTTCGGATTCTCGAAAGAATCCCCCATCTTCTCCCGCAGATGCCGGATATGGACGGTTATTGTATTATTATTTTTGCTGAAATACTCGTCTTTCCAAATTTGATGGAACAGTTCCTCCGCACTGACTACTCTTCCCTTCTGCCGGCATAAAATGCAAAGGATCGAAAACTCTGTCGGAGTCAGGGACAAGGGTTTTTCATTTAAGGTACACTCATGCGTCCTGATATTGAGAACCAAGCCAGAATGTACTATGACTTCATCCTCCGGTTCTGTCCCCGTATTATACCGCTTGTATCTGCGAAGCTGCGCTTTCACACGCGCGACCATTTCAAGCGGCAGGAACGGCTTAGTGATATAATCATCCGCGCCCAGGGTAAGGCCCGTGATCTTATCTGTCTCTTCCCCCTTCGCCGTCAGCATAATGACCGGGTAGGTGTGCTTCTGCCGTATTTTCCGGCATATTTCAAGTCCGCTCATATCCGGCAGCATCACATCCAAAATTGCCAGATCAATTTCCTCATTTTCAATATAATCCATGGCCTCTGCCGCCGTATAGGCCTTATACACAATAAAATTCTCGTTTTCAAGATAAAGCGCGGCAAGATCGGCAATCTCTTTTTCATCATCCACGATCAATATCTTATCCGCCATGATATTCCGTCCTTTCTCGCTGCATTTCGCTCCTTAAGCTTTCCATACGGATTTCAGTACCGCGCCGATCTTCGGCGGTTTTCCGTAAAGCAGAACGCCCACGCGGTAAATTCTTGCGGAAAGCGCCCCTATACCAAAAACGGAAGCAATCAAGATTACGATCGAAATCACGATCTCATAGAACGGCACTGTACTCATGGCAATGCGGGTAAACATCGCCATCGGGGAGGTGAACGGCACAAAAGAGCATATTTTCATCAGCAGATTATCCACAGACCCATTCGTCATGGAGAAGATAACTACAAAAAATCCCACGATGAACAACAGTGTGATCGGCATAACAGACGTATTGATATCCTCCAGCTTTGAGGCGGTGGAGCCGACCGCTCCATAAAGGAACGCGTAAATAAGGAAACCCAGCACAAAAAACACCAGCATGTAAATAAGCAGCTCTGTCGGTATAGCAAATATCGAAGAGATGATCTCATTTCCGCCCCAGTAAGGAGCATTGATCTGGTAGAACAAAAGCGCCGAGCCGAAAACCGCTACTAGCTGGATGAATCCTGCAAAGCAGGAGGCAAATACCTTGCCGAACATCATGGAAGCCGGTTTTGCGCTTGTGATAAGCAGTTCCATCGCACGGGAGCTTTTCTCCGTCGCTACGTTAGTCGCCACCATCTGCCCGTACAGCAGGATAACCATGTACAGGGCAAAAATCATGATATAGGTATAGAAGAAATTCTGGATCTGGTCTTTGCCGAGGCTTTCTGTCTCATATGTGATCGGCGTCTGCAGAATCTCCTGCGCCTCCTCGGGAGAAACCCCTTTTTCCACCATTGCATTCATACGGAACATTCCTTCCAGCACCTCGCTTGCCCTGTACGAATTTTGATCGTTCATGGACAGGTTTCCCACATAATACGTATAGGAAGTAAGGCTGTCAAAAACAAACGCGCACTCGGCATCCTCCGACAAAATCTCTTCCTTTACGTCCTCCGCGTCCTTTTCGGCTATACGGACGTCATAATCCATAAAAGCCTGGGAAAATGCCTGACGCAGCGTCTCCATACTGTCCGAGGATAAAGTTCCTTCTCCGCTTGCCGCAACCAGCATAACCGGATATCCCTCACGGTCCTCTGCCTGGCCTGTTCCCTGTTCGTCCATCCCCGCTCCTTCGGAAGATTCCTCTTCTCCGCCTACGAATCCCCCGCTCACCCTGGGGAAGAACATGACGACCGCCACGAGCGCCACCAGGAAGATCGTAACGCCTACGAAGACCTTATTCTTCATGTACCCTTTCAACTCAAATTTAAAAATCGTTCCTAATTGATTCATCGCTTTTGCCTCCTATTCCTGGTCTCCTGCATATTCCACAAAAATATCATTTAAAGATGGTTCAAAGACCCTGATCTCATCAATATCGTATTTTTGTGTAAGCATCTGCATTGTCTGTTTCTTATCTGCGGGAGAAGCGAGACGGATCAAAAGCTCATCCTCTCCGTTCCTTGTGCAGGAGGCTCCAAGCTCCGCCTGAATCTGTCCTGCATTTTCCGACCGTAAGATCAGTTTATCTCTTGTATAATTCCGCTTGATGTCATGCAGATCTCCTGAAAGCACGACATGCCCGTTGTTCAGAATCGCGATACTGTCGCAGAACTCCTCGATATAATTCATCTGATGGCTGGAAAACAGCACAATTTTCCCTTTTGCGATTTCTTCACGCACTACATCCTTAAGGAGCATGGCGTTGACCGGGTCAAGTCCGGAAAACGGTTCATCCAGTATGACGATCTGAGGATTATGGGCCAGCGCTGTCACAAGCTGGATTTTCTGCTGGTTTCCTTTGGACAGCGTATCCAGGCGCTTTCCCCGGTGCTCGGTCATGCCGAGCCTCTCCAGCCAGTAGTCTATAGCCTTTACCGCGTCCGCATATTTCATTCCTTTTAATTCTGCGAAATATACCAACTGGTCGATAATTTTTTTCTTAGGATACAGGCCTCTCTCCTCGGGAAGATAACCGATCCCTGTCTTATGATAGTCGATAGCCTGCCCGTCAAGCGCTACTTCGCCTGTGTCCGCCGGGAACACATCCATCAAAATACGGATCGTGGTGGTCTTCCCCGCTCCGTTCCTGCCGAGCAGCCCGAACGCTTTCCCACTGTCCGCGGCAAAAGAAATTCCTGTCAGGACTTTCTTTTCTCCAAAACTTTTGTGTACATCTCTGATCTCCAATCTCATTGAACCATCTCCTTTGCTTTTTCCATCAATTCCCTCTCCGCTTTTGCCTCGCTCGGATATGGATATTTTTGCATATATTTATCAAATGCTTCCCGGACGGACCGTGCTTTTACCGGATCTTTTTCGGCCAGGAGAGCATATGCATACTCTGTCCGTATAACTGACGGGTACTTTTTCATCGCCTTCATAAATTTCTTCTGCTGTTTATCCAGCATGCCGTCCAGGACTTCCTTCCTGTTTCCGCGGATCATTTCACAATACATTCTGTCGCAGATAAGAAGGCTCCTGTACAGCCCCGGCATCCCGGTATCCAGATCAAGCATGTGTTCCATCAGGCGGTCCGCCTCGTCAAAACGTCGTTCGTCCATCAGGCGGTTGCACGCAAACACCCCGACCGCCGCGATCAGGCTGTTCTTCATCGCCGCATCCGATGGAAGCGCAAACCATTCTTCCGGCATATCCTTCAGGCGGATCCCCTTTGCGACCTGCGCGTTTGCCTGCATCTGCACCCAGAAAGCACGAAGGGCGTCGGGATTCTTCCCCAGAGACATCGCGTTGTATCCGTCATTGTCGATCTCGCCCATCCGCATAGGAATACCGTTCGTGGCGGCAAACACCACGCCAATCGCCGCCGTCATAAATAAAAATATCGCCGGCATAGAATTTTTTTCCATGAAAAGCGCCGCCGCAAGACAGATTCCCGAGACGATCAGGTTCATCAGCGCGCCGCCCATGTTATAGAGCGTCACGGGAATTTTCCCGTCCTTCATCTTTGGAGGCGCCATAAGGCACTGTCCGCCCGTCCCAGCAATACTGAACCGCCGAAGCTGAATCTTCCCATTCTCCTTTATCCACATAAAGTCTGCAATACGAAACGAAGAAAATGTGTAGCCGCTTATAAGGCCGCACACCAGATGCCCTCCCTCATGAACGATAATCTGCAGGAAAACCGCCAGATACAGCTCAAGGAGCATCAGCCCCAGAGAAATAAGGCGGCCTCCAAGCCCCGACGTTTCCGATACCTCCGTCGTATCCACATAGTGCGCGAACAAGATGCCGCATGCGAACCCAAGGAGACAGAACAAAATCATTACAAGATACCGCTGCCATCCTTTTCTTCTCTTTTCGTTCTTTCTGTCCATGTTTTCCTCCAGTCCCATGTGTTACGTTTTTTTATCGCTATATCTATCCCAAAATCTCCACATCCATACTTCCCGACCGAAACCCTTCCAGATCGAGTGTGATATAAGAATATCCCAGTTCCTTCAAATACCGGATAATATCCTTTCGGTGTTCCAGCACATTCGGAAATTCTTTCTTATCCACCTCAAGCCGTGCAACCGCCCCGTGAACCCGGAGACGGACATTATACAGCCCGTATTTTTTCAGAAATTCTTCCCCTTTTGCCGCCTTCTCCATCTCACGATAGTCTAGCCTTACCCCATAGGGAAACCTCGTTGCGAGACAGGGGGACGCCGGTTTCTCAGCCACGGACAGTCCGTACTCTGCGGCAAGGCGGCGCACTTCCGCCTTGGTAAGCCCCGCCTTTGCCAAAGGGCTTTGGATCCCCATCTCTCGGATCGCACGGATGCCGGGACGGTATACATGCAGGTCGTCCTCGTTGGTTCCTTCCACTAGGATCTGCACGCCGAGTTCCTGTGCTTTTTCCTTCATTTTGCAAAACAAATGCCTTTTGCACCGATAACATCGGTCTGTCGGATTATCCCGGATTCCCGCCTCCATCAGTTCATCGACCTGGATTACAATATGCTCCGCGCCGATTTCCCCTGCCGTTCTCCTGGCGGCTTCCAGCTCCGACACCGGATGCAGGCGGGTCTGCATCGTCACTGCGTAAATTCTCCCGCCGGATTCCCGGCAGGTCTCAGAAACCATTTTCAATACGAGACTGCTGTCTGTCCCGCCGGAAAAAGCTACGATTATGCCTTGTCCTCTATATTCTTTCAGAAGATTCCAAAGTTTTTGTTTCTTCTCTTCATATCCTAATCCTGACATTTTAGGCAGGCCCCTTTAATAATATCATACGCATCCTGAAAACTGATCTTCTCCTTTTTGGCAAGCTGCATCACGCTTTCGCATTCCGGGTAATACCGTCTCTTTCCATCAGGGAGAGTACAGACCTTAACCTGCGCTTCCCCAAGCGGAGTCGCCGTCACTTTATTTTCCCGCTCCAGCACTGTCCTTTCCATCTTCATCCTGCGGATGCCGATGGTCGTAGTCTCCCGGAAAATGATCTCTTCCATTCTTTCAACATTTTCTGCATCACAGATGACACGGAGCAGATAAGCCGGGCGGTTCTTCTTCATAAACACCGGTGTATAGTGTACGTCCCTGGCGCCTGCCGCAAGCAGACAATCCATAGCATAACCAAGAGCCTCCCCGCTGCAGTCGTCAATGTTTGATTCCAGTACGTAAATATTGCTATTTATACTAGAATCCACGCCTTCGTCTTTCTTCTCCTCCGGCACGATCAGCATTGCCCGCAGAAGGCTCGGACGCTCATAATTGCGTTTCCCCGCGCCGATTCCCGTCTTTTCGATTATAAAGCTTTTTGGAAGATGATCGGATGTCTGTATTGCCGCCGCGATCGCCGCGCCCGTCGGCGTAACCAGCTCCCCTTCCATTTCCGTTATATGCAGCTTAAGATGATGCTTCTGTACGATATTCACCACAGCCGGAACCGGAACCGGAATTACGCCATGCTGGCAGCGTACCGTCCCCGTGCCCTCCACAAGCTTCGGCACGATGACCTCCGTGATTCCCAGATCATCCAGGCAGACGGACGCCGCGACCACATCCACAATAGAGTCCACAGCTCCCACCTCATGAAAATGCACTTCCTCCATCGGAACGCCATGAGCCGCCGACTCTGCTTCTGCAATGATCTCAAAGATACGAAGCGCTGTCTTCTTTGCTTGTTCCGTAATGTCCGAACGTTCAATCACCGCTGTGATCTCCGGCAGTCCCCGGTGCTCATGGTGATGATGCTCATGCTCATGATGGTGGTCATGGCTGTGATGGTCATCTTCATGATGGTGGTGGTCATGGCCATGCAGGTACTCCATGTCATGGTCATGATTCTCATGATCCAGCAGGACATGAAAATCACAGGCGTTAAGCCCTGCCTTCTTCACCCGGCTGATCTCCACCTTAAATCCACTCACCTCAAGGCTGTCAAGCGCCTTTTTAAGCTTATCTGCGTCCGCTCCCAGGTCTAGGAGCGCCGCCACTGTCATATCTCCGCTGATTCCTGTATTACAATCCAAATATAATGTTCGTCCCATTCTATTCTCCTCTCTCTCCGATCCTGTTTATCTGCGTCGCGATATATCCTGCTCCATAACCGTTGTCGATATTCACGACAGCAATTCCATTCGCACAGGAATTAATCATGGTCAGAAGAGCAGAAAGCCCGTGCAGGCTGGCCCCATAGCCGACCGAAGTCGGAACCGCGATCACCGGACTGCTGACAAGCCCTCCCAGGACGCTTGCCAGCGCACCTTCCATCCCCGCTACAGCCACGATACAATTCGCACTTTGTATCACATCCAGCCTGGAAAGCAGCCTGTGTATCCCGCTGACTCCCACATCGTAAACCCGCTCTACATGCGCGCCAAAATACTCCGCCGTCTGCGCCGCTTCCTCCGCTACTGGGACATCTGCTGTCCCGGCAGTACAGACCGCGATCTTCCCTGTCCTCGATTTCCCAGGCTTCTCAATCTTTAAAATACGGGATACAGGGTCATACTCCGCCTGGGGCAGGACCTCCCGTATCATCCGGTACTGCTCCGTACTCGCCCTGGTTCCGAAAACTTCCCCATTGTCTGAATACATTTTCTGATAAATTTCCTTGAGATAGATGTCCGCTTTCCGCTCACAATAAACGACCTCCGGGAACCCGGAACGTATCTCTCTGTGAGAATCCAGCTTCGCGTATCCCATCTCTTCAAACGGCTGCCGCTTTAGAGCCTTCTCCGCTTCTTCTACTGTGACTTCACCTGCTTTCACCTGCTGTAAAATTTTGTGCAGATCCATCTGTTCACTCTCCCTTCCTCAGGACTTGTGAAAACGCCACAGGTTTTGCCCATGGCGTTAATAAATATATTGTTTATTGCCCTATCACTGTATATCGTCAGAAGTTTTGCTTTTATCTTCTAAGTCAATATCGATTTGCATTCCTAAAAGCTTACTCTCTGAGGAGTCGTCATTTAACTCAAGGATAATGTTGTCTTTTATAATCCGCCCATATTCCTCATCAGTCATAAGCGTTTCAAAACATAATATACGAACTTCATTTACACCATCTGAAGAATCATCTTCTATACGGGCATCTAAAGTATATCGCAACATATTTTCACCGGAATTATTCTTTATCACCAGACCGCTTCTTTTCTTAGGATAAAACTTCTTAGCATAATTCCAGAATTTATTCCGTAATGATGTTAAATATGCTTTTTCAGATGTCAAATATTCTTCTGTTTGCTTATCTTCGGCAATGAAAGCCGCCTTAATATCCAGCTCTGTATCCCTGTACGTGTTTAATATTTTCTGATATTCTTTAATACGATTTAATTCACTGTTCAAAGCCGAAAGCCGCTTTGTTAACGCAACATACCTAATTGACAATCATAGTATATCACAGTCCGATTGGA
>CAMNWW010000027.1 GCA_946566415.1 uncultured Lachnospiraceae bacterium
TACAGGCAGGTAGGCTGTGTGATTGATAAGATAGGCATGGAACGGCTGATCGAATTTACCACTGTCGCTAGGGAAATCTGTTCTATTATGAAAGGTCCTCATATAGAATTTATAGATAAAGAGTAGGAGCAGATAAATTTCTGCTTTCTCTTTTATGAATTTTGCTAACCAAGTTAGCTTTTGCTGGAATAAAAAGTAAAGGAGTCAGCCCCTCGTGTTCACTCGGGGCGCCTGATTTTAATCGCCTCACGGCGATGGAACTGGAGGAAAATATGATAAAACTTATGCAGAATTTGTCAAAAAAGGAATGGATTTTGGCCGGCGCCTCGTTGGTTTTTATTCTATTACAGGTATGGCTTGACCTTACGATGCCTGAGTATATGTCGGAGATTACCAGATTGATTCAGATGCCGGGAAGCGAGATGCCGGACATTCTGGCATCCGGTGGGATGATGCTGCTCTGTGCATTGGGCAGTCTTGCCGCGTCTGTTATTACTGCAGTCTGCGCTGCGAAGATCGCCGTGACATTTAGCGGAACACTGCGCGGCAGACTATTTAAAAAGGTACAGTCCTTTTCCATGGAAGAGATCGGACGATTTTCAACAGCCAGTTTGATTACCCGGTCTACCAATGATGTTACTCAAGTGCAGATGCTGATCGTAATGGGTCTTCAGATGTTGATCAAGGCGCCGATTATGGCAGTATGGGCGATCTGTAAAATTGCCGGCAAACAGTGGCAGTGGACATTTTCCACCGGTATGGCAGTTCTGGTTCTGCTTATGGTTGTAGGATTCTGTCTCATGCTTACGATTCCCAAATTCAAAAAAATGCAGCGGCTCACGGATGACGTCAACCGTGTGACAAGGGAAAACCTTAACGGGCTTCGCGTGGTACGGGCGTACAATGCGGAAAAATACCAGGAAAAGAAATTTGAACAGGCAAACGATGCTCTTACACAAAACCAACTGTTTGCGCAGCGTACCATGTTTTTTATGATGCCGAGTATCCAACTGATCATGAGCGGCCTGTCGCTGTCTATTTACTGGATCGGCGCCGTTCTCATCAACAATGCCGGGATACTGAGTAAAATCGCGCTGTTTTCCGATATGATGGTTTTTTCCCAGTACGCGGTTCAGGTTGTCATGTCATTTATGATGTTGATTATGATTTTTATGATACTTCCCCGCGCGTCTGTTTCGGCAAAGCGCATCTGCGAAGTGCTGGATACCGAGCTTACTATCATAGATGGAAAAGAGACAAAGGGGCGCGAGGGATGTGCCGGAGAGGTAGAATTCAGAAATGTATCTTTCCGTTATCCTGACGCAGAAGAATGTGTTATCCAGAATATCAGCTTTACGGCGAAAAAAGGGGAGACGGTTGCTCTGATCGGCGCTACCGGCTGCGGAAAAAGCACCATTATCAATATGATCCCGCGGTTTTACGAAGCCGAGGAAGGGCAGGTCATGGTAGACGGTATAGATGTTCGGGAATACACACAAAAAGCGCTCCGCAGCAAGATAGGGTATGTCTCGCAGAGGGCGACTTTATTTACAGGAAGTATCCGCTCGAATGTCGTTTACGGGGATAATATAGAGGTATCGGCCGATCTCGATATGGTGAAAGCAGCCGTTGCGACGGCGCAGGCAGCCGATTTCGTTGAAAATATGGACGGAAATTACAACGGCCGTGTGGCGCAGGGAGGCGCGAATCTGTCGGGCGGTCAGAAGCAGAGAATATCCATTGCCCGTGCGATTGCGCGGAAGCCGGAAATTTTTATCTTTGACGATTCATTCTCCGCGCTGGATTATAAGACAGACCGTATCCTGCGCAAAGCGCTGGATAAAGAATGCGGCGGCGCTACTCGTATTATTGTAGCCCAGCGTATCGGTACGATTCGGGACGCGGATAGGATTATTGTCTTAGATGAAGGCAGGATAGTCGGACAGGGGCGCCATGAAGAGTTAATGAGAGAATGCGAGGTTTATCAGCAGATCGCCCTGTCACAGCTTTCAAAGGAGGAACTTGCGTAATGGAAAATAAAGGATATAAACCAGGCCAAATGAAGCAGCATAGAAGACCGGGCGGTCCTCACGGTCACGGATTTACCGGAGAAAAAGCCAAGGATTTAGTTGGGACATGGAAGAAACTGCTCGGCTACTGCCGTAAATATATAGCTGTATTTATGATCGCTATTATCTGCGCCGCCATCGGAACCGTTCTCACCCTCATAGGTCCGGATAAGCTCTCTGATATGACGGATACGATTACTGCGGGAATCGCCCCGGATACAGAAAAATTTGAACAGATATCCAAGAGCATTGCCGAAAATATCTCTGCAAATATGGGGACGGCAGGCGCAGGCATTGTGGCGCTGCCGGACATTATCTTTGAAGGCGTCACGATTTCCGGCGAAGACCAGATCGCGGTGATGGAAATTTTATCAGATGTGGATAAAGACGATCCGGAAGCGGCGCTGGGTATGCTTGACTCTCTTCCTGAATCGGTTTACAGTATCGTCAAACCGTCTATTGATATGGAAAAGGTTGAAAAGATCGGATTTCTTTTGATAACGCTTTATGCAGTAAGTTATATACTTTCTGCTCTTCAAGGATGGATCATGGCGACGGTCACGCAGCGGGTTTCCAAAACCATGCGTTCCGATATATCACGGAAGATCAACAGGCTGCCGATGTGGTTTTACAACCGCACTACAACGGGGGATGTGCTGTCCCGTGTCACAAACGACGTTGATACCATAGGCCAGTCGCTGAATCAAAGTATCGGTAATCTGATTTCCTCTGTCATCTTGTTCTTTGGAAGCCTTATTATGATGCTGCTAACCGACAGGTGGATGACCTTGACCGCTGTCGCATCAAGCCTGCTTGGCTTTATACTGATGTTTACGATTATGGGAAAAAGCCAAAAGTATTTTGTCCGTCAGCAGAAGCACCTTGGCGATATAAACGGCCATATCGAGGAAATCTATGCGGGGCATACCGTAGTAAAGGCATACAACGGAGAAAAAGCCGCGCAGGAAACATTTGATAAGATGAACAGCGATCTCTGTGAGAGCGCTTTTAAAGCACAATGTCTGTCAGGCCTGATGATGCCGATTATGTCCTTTATCGGAAATCTTGGGTATGTGGCTGTCTGTGTTGCCGGCGGCGCTATGGCGCTGAATGGCAAAATCGGTTTTGGCGTGATTGTAGCTTTTATGATGTATGTACGCTATTTCACCCAGCCGCTTTCCCAGATCGCCCAGGCGGTTCAATCTCTCCAGTCTGCGGCGGCGGCCGGAGAGCGTGTATTTGAATTCCTTGAAGCGCAGGAGATGGAGGATGAGACAGGCAAAATAAAAGAAATCGGGGAAATCAGGGGCCAGGTTGAATTTGAACATGTCCGGTTCGGCTATGAGGATTCGGAGACTACGGTTATTCATGATTTCTCCGCTTCCGCGAAGCCGGGACAGAAGATCGCCATCGTCGGTCCGACCGGCGCAGGCAAGACGACTATGGTAAACCTTCTGATGCGTTTCCACGAAATTCAAGGCGGAGAGATCCGCATTGACGGTATGCCTACAAGCAAGCTGACCCGTGAAGCCGTACACGGTCAGTTCTGTATGGTCCTTCAGGACACCTGGCTCTTTGAAGGGACCGTCCGTGAAAATCTTGTTTACAGTACAGAGGGCGTGGATGACGAGAAAATGAAAGAAGCCTGTAAAGCGGTCGGCCTGCATCACTTCATCCGCACTCTGCCAAAGGGCTATGACACTGTGCTGAACGATCAGGTAGGTTTATCCCAGGGACAGAAGCAGCAGCTTACCATCGCCCGCGCTATGATTGCAGATAAACCGATGCTCATTCTTGACGAGGCGACTTCTTCTGTCGACACCCGTACAGAGCAGCAGATTCAGAGGGCGATGGATAAGCTGATGGAAAACCGCACTTCTTTTGTGATTGCGCACAGGCTTTCCACGATTAAAGACGCAGATCTGATCCTGGTCATGAAGGACGGGGATATTATCGAAAGCGGCAGCCACAGCGAGCTTTTGGAAAAGGGCGGGTTCTATGCGGAACTTTATAACAGCCAGTTTGAACAGGCGTCATAGAAATCTTTCATGAATAAGGGGTCTTCTCAAAAACGGTCAACAGAGTATAATTATAGTTGACCGTTTTGGTCAGAGGGAGGGACTTATGAACGATAAATTCTATTCTTTGCCCGAAGAAAAGCAGCTGCGTATCATCAACGGAGGATTCCATGTGTTTTCTCAAAATTCATACAAGAAAAGCCCGATGCAGGAAATTGCCGATTCGGCCGGGATCAGCAAGTCTTTGCTGTTTCACTATTTCCAGAATAAGAAAGAATTGTATCTGTTCCTGTGGGAAAGGGCATGTATTATCACGATGGAATATCTGACGAAATATGGATGCTATGAGCCGACGGATCTGTTTGAGATGATGGAGCGCGGGATGGGGGCGAAAGTGGAAATAATGCGTAGATATCCCAATATCGCGGCGTTTACCATAAAAGCGTTTTATGAAAGGGACAAGGAGATCTGTGGGGAAATACAAAAAAGCTATCAAAAGTATTTTGGAATGAAGGCTCGGCACGCATTGACGCGTGTGGATCCGAACGATTTTATCCCCGGGCTGGATCTTGAAAGAATGTACCGGGAAATGTATCTGACCTCGGAAGGGTATTTATGGGAAGTTTTTCAAAGCGGAGGTACATTCGACGCCGAAAAACTGGAAACGGATTTTTCAGAGATGCTTGCATTTTGGAAAAAAATCTATCTGCGGAAGAAAGGACAAGAAAAATGAATGCGATTCAAACCGTATCTTTGACGAAGTATTATGGAAAATCGAGGGGAATCATAGATGTGAATCTGGAGGTTCCTGAAGGGGACTTTTTCGGATTTATCGGTCCCAACGGCGCCGGAAAAAGTACGACTATTCGTACGCTTTTGGGATTTATTTCGCCGACGGGAGGGAGCGCTAAGATTCTTGGAAAGGATATCGTGAGGCAGAAGTCCGAGATACTTCCGTATGTCGGATATATGCCTTCGGAGGCTGCTTTTTATCATAACATGAAAGTGCGGGAGGTTATTCGGTATTCTGCCGCTTTAAGAAGCAAGGACTGCAGCCAGGAGGCCAGAAAGCTCTGCGGCAGGCTGGAGCTGGATGGTGAAAAAAGGATCCGGGAACTTTCGCTCGGCAACCGGAAAAAGGTTTCGATCGTCTGCGCCCTGCAGCATAGGCCGGATTTGTGTATCCTTGACGAGCCGACCAGCGGACTTGACCCGCTGATGCAGAGGGAGTTCTATTCCATTTTGGAAGAGCTTAACGCAGAAGGGACGACGGTTTTTCTGTCATCCCATGTACTCTCGGAGGTACAGAGGCACTGCAAACACGCCGCGGTTATCCGTGACGGTAAGATTTTGGCATCGGATAGTATTGAGCGTCTGGGGCAGACCCATACAAAGCGGGTATCCCTCAGAGGAGCCGGCGCCGTGCCGAAGCTTGAAGGCATCAGGAATTTGGAGCAAAACGGGGATACGATGACATTCTTGTACGGAGGAGCTCTGGAGGAGTTGTTAAATATGCTTTCCGCCCTTCCGCTAACGGACCTGAATATAACAGAACCTGATCTGGAAGAGGTCTTCATGCATTATTACGGCAAAGAGGAGGAGAGATGATATGGTGATTCTGAGACATGAATTAAGACAAGGCAAAAAGGCTCTGGCAATATGGACGGCGATCATTGCATTTATGCTTGCACTCTGTATTTTGATTTATCCCGAAATGAAAAGCCAGATGGGTGAGATTAGCGGGATGTTCGCGGATATGGGAAGTTTTTCGGCTGCTTTTGGTATGGACAGAATCAATTTTGGAGAGTTTTCAGGGTTCTTTGGCGTGGAATGTGGAAATGTGCTGGGACTTGGAGGCGCGTTTTTTGCGGCGATGCTCGGCATCTCGGCGCTTGCAAAAGAAGAAAAGGAGCAGACCGCAGAATTCCTTCTCTCACATCCTGTCAGCCGTGCGGAAGTCGTGTGGGAGAAACTGGGCGCCGTGTTGATTCAGATCGTGATTCTTAATGCGGCGGTCATCGGCGTCACCGCGCTGTCTGTGGTTGTGATAGATGAATCGCCGGATATAAAGACCTTTGCTCTTCTCTTCCTTGCCTATTTTATCATGCAGGCGGAGACGGCGGCGGTCTGTTTTGGAATATCCGCGTTTATCGGAAGAGAAGGCCTGGGGATCGGGCTGGGACTTGCAGCGCTTTTCTATTTTATGAATATCATTTCCAATCTGACTAAAGACGCGAAGTTCCTCAAATATATTACGCCTTTCGGGTATACGGAAGGGGCGGACATTATCGCGGACGGAAGGATAGAGATAAAGTATTTAGCGGTTGGGTTTATCATTATGGCAGCAGGAATCGCCTTAGCTTTTTATAGGTATGGGAAAAAGGATATTGCGGTATAACATATGCTTGCGGAAACAGAAAGTCCCTTTTATAATAGGAAGAAGAGAGATTTTTATGTGGCTGCGGAAGGATACCCGCTTAAAATACAATGATAGAACTTTGGATACGTCAGGGAAATGCAGGCGCGTTACTTATCGCGGGAATTTTTACAGTGATCCTTATTTTTGCGGCCGTCAATGATATCAGGACGAGAAAGATACCCGGCCGTTATAGCGCAGGGATTCTCATGCTGTCGCTTTTGTCAATTTTTACCTCTAACGAGGTCGGTATTTTCTCACGCTTTATTGGTTTGTTCTGCGTAAGCGTTCCCATGCTTTTTTTGACAGTAGCCCGCCCCGGCGCTTTTGGCGGCGGAGATATCAAACTTGCGGCGGCGTGTGGCGCGTTTCTGGGATGGAGGGGCGCGGTGGTCTCGATGGGAGCAGCGGTACTGACAGGCGGCGCGGTGGGAGCAGCGATGCTCCTCACAAAACAAAAAGGCAGAAAAGATACATTTGCTTTCGGGCCTTTTCTGTGTATCGGGGCAGTGGCGGCTCTTCTATGGGGGAGCAAGATGTGGGACTGGCTATTTTAATAGATACTGTTTCAGAGAGGCTGTTTGTAGATGAAAGAGGTTTGAAGAGATGCCGTTTTTATTGATCCGAAATGATATTACAAAGGTAAAGGCAGACGCTGTCGTGAACACGGCGAATACAGAGCTTCGTCAGGGGAGCGGGACGAGCCGGGCGATCTACCTGGCCGCAGGCGAGGAGAAGCTGGAGAGAGCCTGCCGTAAGATCGGGCATTGTGACTTGGGGAAGGCTGTGATTACAGAAGGATTTGACCTGCCCGCCAAGTATATCATACATACGGTCGGCCCTGCATGGCGGGTCGGTCCCTTTGGGGGAGACAAGATTTTATACAGCGCATATATGGAAGCGATGAAGCTGGCAAAGGAATACCATCTGAAATCAATAGCGTTTCCGCTGGTTTCTTCCGGAAACTACAGATACCCGAAGAAGCGTGCGCTGAAGGTTGCGTTTTTGGCGATCAGTGATTTCCTGATGGAAAACGATATGCTGGTCTATATGGTGCTGTATGACCGGAAATCCGTATCAGTGAGCCGGAAACTGTTTTCTTCGATAGAAGAATACATTGACGATCATTATGTGGAAATGAACCGGGAAGACTATGACGGCAATCGGCCGGGCATGTCTTCGCGGATGCCTGCGCCTGCGGCAAAATCGGATATAATGCTGGCCCAGGCGATGCCGCCGCAAATGAGAGGAGCGCGGTCTTCGGGAAAGAAAAGAAGGCTGGAGGATATCATGGAGCATATGGGAGAGACGTTTTCCCAGAGGCTTTTGCGGCTTATCGACGAAAAAGGATATACAGACGCACAGGTATATCACCGGGCCAATGTCGACCGGAGACATTTTTCAAAGATAAGGAATAATGCGGACTATACCCCTAACAAAAAGACAGTCATAGCGTTTGCGGTCGCGTTGGAACTCTCGCTGGATGAGGCGAAGGACTTGCTGAAGTCAGCGGGCTTTGCGTTTTCGGACAGTTCTAAATTTGATGTCATTATGAGCTTTTTCTTCGAGAACAGGATCCATGATGTTTTTGAGATCAACGAGGTTCTGTTTGCCTATGGGCAGCCCCTGATCGGAGAATAAGATAGTTGTCGCCTGGGAGGCGACCACAAGGGAGGCGAAAAGAGCTATACTTCTTGTATACCTTATAAAACGAATTGCTATGCGGCAATCAAAATATAGGAGAACAGGAGGATGGCAGTATGAAAAAAGGATTGACAGAGTTAGTATTTATTTTGGATAGGAGCGGGTCGATGGGAGGGCTTGAAAGCGACACGATCGGCGGATTTAACTCTATGCTGGACAAACAGAAAAAAGGGGAAGGGGAAGCGCATGTCACCACGGTATTGTTCGACGACAAGTATGAAAAAATACATGACCGTTTCCCGATCGGGCAAGTGAAAAAACTGACGGAGGAAGATTATTATGTAAGAGGATGCACGGCGCTTCTTGACGCGATGGGAACGAGTATCCATCAGATGGCGCTGGTGCAGAGATATCTGCCGGAGGAGGAACGGGCGGAGAAAGTTATTTTTGTGATCACAACAGACGGACTCGAAAACGCCAGCCGGGAGTACTCCAAGGAAAAAGTGAAGCAGATGATCGAAAAAGAGAAGGAAAAATATGGATGGGAATTTCTCTTCCTTGGGGCGAATATGGATGCGGTTGAGGAAGCAGGAAGCTTCGGGATTGATGCAGACCGATCTGTGACCTTCCAGAACGACGGTCAGGGAATCCGGACCAATTACCGGGCGGTCGGCGAAGTCCTTTGCCAGATGCGCTGTGCGTCGGCTCCACCGGTGGGCGCGGGATGGAAGAAAGAGATCGAGGAGGATTTTGCGAAGCGCGGGAAAGGGATTTTTAGAAAGAGACATAGAAAATAATACGACAAAGTGAACAACAGAACGGAGGGATTATTCCCTTCGTTCTGTTGTTTCCCGTCGCAGTAACACAGGGGTTACGACCTTATGGATCGGCTCCGATGCAAGGACCGGCTTCCTTTTCTTGCGTTCGTTCATCTGTTCTACAAGGAGGCTTACAGCTTCAAAAGCAATTTTATCGATCTGCTGTCCTACCGTAGTGAGCGGAATGACGGCTTCCTGGGAAATCGGCGACCCGTCGAATCCGACGATCAGGTAGTCGTCAGGAAGGATTTTATATTGCTGGATCAGAAGATTCAAAAAAGTGTTCGCAAGCGTATCGTTGGAAAGGAACACGCCTTTTTTCTTCCCGGAAAAGCTGAGGGTGAGTTCATCGACAGCCTCTTTCATGTATTTTCTTATGATTTCATAATTACTCCCAAAGTCTTTATAAATCACACGATGGTCGATATGGTTCTGACGGCAGGTATCAAGAAACCCCTGGATTCGCCCGTAGGACGGGATATTTTCAGGGGTATGTGAATTAATGTGAATCAGGACGTCACACTTATGCCTTATCAAAAGGCTGGTGGCCTGTACGCCCCCCATATAATTGTCCGTATTAACGCTGTTCACATACTGGTCTTCCCGTTCGATCGTCACGATGGGGATGGGGAGGGCAGAGAGTTCCAGGGATGGAATCGTATGGCTTAGTATGATAAGTCCCTCGATCTTGTAGGCAAGAAGTTCCTGGATATACTGTCTTTCTGTTTTTTCATTTTCATTTCCGATAAAAACAAGAAATTTATACCCAAAGGTCTCGTAGGTGGAAAGAATCTGATTCAGCATCTCCGAGTAGTAATGCAGATGCAGGTTGGGAATGATGACGCCGATAAATTCGCTTTTCCCGTTCGCAAGAATGCGGGCGACCTTGTTTTCTTTATAATTCAGTTTAACAAGCGCTTCGGAAATGATTTCTTGATTTTCAAGAGTGAGAGAATCGGGGTTATTAAAATAGCGTGAGATAGTGGTCTTGGAAAAATGTGTATATTTTGCGATGTCGTCGAAGGTAACGTTTTTTTTGCTTCCCATAATAATATATCCTCAATGATGTAATAATGAATGGTAGTGGCTGCAAAGCAGCCGAATCGAGCTGTATGGCTGAACTGTTACAATAAATGATGTGGATCGAGCCTGCCTATAGTATATCAAACAGAGAAGAGAAAAACAATGAATTATCGGTAAAGTAATCGGTTACTTTACCGATTTTGTAAAATCTATACAAACGGAGCGATGGGGAATTGGATACAATCCACAAAACTATGGATTTAGCCGGATTTGAGTTGACTAAATCAAGTGTGAGTGCTATGATAATAACATAAAGTAACCGGTTACTTTACTAGTTACGTAACCGGTTAAAAAGTAGAAGAGAAAAAGAGAATCAAGGAGGAGTAGCGATGAAGAAAAGTCTTGCGACAAGAATCCTCTCGGCGTCTCTTGCGGCCGCATTTGCCTGTACGATGCTTACCGGATGCAGGTTTGGATATGCCAGCGACCCGGACGATCCGAATGAGGAAGAGAAGAAGGAACCGATCGATACTTCGGTCGATACCTTTGAGTATGACTCTTCTCTGGAGGGAACAAGCATTACGCTCTTGAATTCCAAGGCGGAGATTCAGGTTGCGCTGGGAGAGATGGCGGCGGCTTTTGAAGAGAAGTCGGGAGTACATGTAGAGGTCATGCCGGTGACAGACGGGGATTCGCCTTACACGAAGGTGGTAAGTATGTATAACTCAGGGAGCGCCCCGACCTTATCTATTTTGGATACGACGGACGTGATCGCACTGGCGGAAGAAAAGGCGGAAGATCTTTCGGATGAAAAATGGCTCGCCGAGGCAGAGGAATATCTGACCGAGGTAAACGGAAAGGTATATAGCTTTCCGTTATGTATCGAGGGCCGCGGGCTGATTTATAATAAAGCGGTCATCGACAGTGTGCTGGGAGAAGAATTTGACCCGGAATCTATTACGACGCAGTCGGAGTTTGTCGAATTTTTGGACAAACTGGCGGAAAAAGGTATGAAGAGGTCCATGTCCCTTGCAAAAGAGGATTGGTCTTTGGGCGCGCATCATCTGCAGTACATTTATGAAACCTCTGACGGAACTTCGGAAGGCGCGCAGGAATGCATTGAGAAGATCAAATCAGGTAAAATCGATCTGGATTCCTATGACAGACTGTCGGAATTCTTGGATATGTTCGATGTGATAAAGAAATATAATGTGGCGCAGGGAGATCCCCTGGGAGCAGATTACGACGAGATGGCGATCGACCTTGTGGACGGCAAGACGGCGCTTTGGTTTAACGGAAACTGGGCGTGGCCGAACCTGGAGGAAGCGGGGGCGGATGAAGAGGATGAATATGGATTTCTGCCCTATTTTATGAATGACGACAAGGGAGACTTTGTGAATCAGAAGATACAGGCGTCCCCGTCGAAACAGGTGATGCTGGACGGACAGCTTGCAACGGAGGACCAAAAAGCGGCGGCAAAGGAATTTCTGAATTGGATCGTATACAGTGAGATCGGACAGCAGATGCTCGTAAAGACCTGTAAGATCATTCCGCCTTTCCAGAACAACCCCTATGAGCCAAGCGACCCGTTAAGCCGCGATATCTATGAGAAGGTACATGCAGGCAAAGTATTCAACGCGTCCGCGATTGTTCCAAACGACCATTGGTCGGTGCTTGGAGCGGCGATGCAGAAGTATCTTGCCGGAAGAAGCGACAGAGAGGAATTGACAGAGTCTATACAGGATTACTGGGGTGAACAGGAATAGATAGGGAGGTAGAATATGGAATCAAAAAATAAAGGAAAAGATTTCGGCATGTTCGCACTGCCGGGGATGTTCTGCTTTTTCGCAGTAGTCATCGTCCCATTTGTCTATGGTATTTATCTGACGCTTACAGACTGGAACGGCGTGTCGAAGGTCAAACATTTTATCGGCCTTAAGAATTTTGCAGGGGTCGTCAAGGATACACAGTTTTGGACTTCGCTCCTTTTAACATTTAAGTACGTCATATTAGTGGTGGTTCTGGTGAATGTCCTTGCGTTTGCTATCGCCTATCTATTGACAAGGGGGATAAAAGGACAGAACTTTTTCCGGGCCGGATTTTTCACCCCGAATCTGATCGGCGGTATCGTTCTGGGGTATATATGGCAGTTCGTTTTTTCGAGAGTTTTTGTAAACATTGGAGAGGCGACCGGATGGAGCTTGTTTGAGATTTCGTGGCTGTCTGATCCGAATAAAGCGTTCGCCGCGCTCGTGCTCGTATCGGTCTGGCAGCTCTCCGGATATATGATACTGATTTATGTCGCCGGGTTTATGGGACTTTCCGAGGACGTTATGGAAGCGGCAAGCATTGACGGGGCTTCCGGGTGGATTAAGCTTAAAAATATTATCATGCCGCTCATGATGTCGTCTGTAACCATTTGCCTGTTCCTCACGCTTTCGCGGGCGTTCATGGTATACGATGTGAACCTGTCGTTGACGGCTGGAGCACCTTACGGAACGACAGAAATGGCGGCGATGCATGTATATGAGAAAGCGTTTACATCCAGACAGTTCGGCGTAGGGCAGGCAGAGGCGCTAATCCTATTCATTATAGTGGCATGTATCAGCGGGATCCAGGGATATATGACGAAGAAACAGGAGGTGGTAGCATAATGAAAAAGACGACGATCGGCGGAAATAAAAGAAAAGCGGCGAATATCCTTGCCATAACAGGTCTGGTGATTATATTCATTGCCTATATGTTCCCGTTCCTCATGGTACTGATCAACTCATTGAAGCAGAAGAGGGATATCATCAAGAGCCCGTTTTCCTGGCTTTATACGATTAAGGGACTGTCCTTTGACAACTTTGTAAAAGCGTTTACCCAGATGGATTTTTTGAACGCGTTTAAGAACTCTCTCATTGTAACCGTGTCATCGACAGTGCTCGTGACGCTTTTGGCGGCGATGCTCGCATACTATATTGTCCGCCATAACAACAAGATTTCTAAAATTACGTTTGCGCTGATGGTCGCGTCCATGATCATACCGTTCCAGGCGATTATGATACCGCTCGTCAGCATTTACGGAGGTATGCTCAATGTGCTGAACCACCGTATCACATTGATCTTTATGCACACCGGTTTCTCCATGGCAATGTCAGTTTTCATGTTTCATGGGTTTATTAAAGGGAATGTGCCGATCGCATTGGAAGAGGCGGCGTACATCGACGGCTGTACACATTCCCAGACATTTTTTAAGATCGTGCTTCCGCTTTTAAAGCCGATCATCTCCACGATGGTGATTTTGAACTCAATGGCATTTTGGAACGATTTCCTTCTGCCGTCCTTAGTGCTGACGGACAAGAAATTACTGACATTGCCTCTTTCGACGTATAGTTTTTACGGGACGTATTCGGCAGACTACGGTACGATCATGGCGGGGCTTCTCCTTTGTGTGATCCCGATCCTGATCCTATATGTAGCGTTGCAGAAACAGATCATCGGCGGCGTTGTTGCCGGAGCAGTGAAATAGGAACAGCAGTGGACAGCGGCAGTTAAGAAGCGATTAAGTAGTATGAAGGAGGGTATTGAAAAATACCCTCTTTTATTCTATCATGAACTGGACGGCGGTATCAGCCGCTCTAAATCAACGCATTTAATGAAGGAAACGTGTATTATGGCAGAAAATGTATTGCATCTAAAAGCGCCGGGCAACTGGCTGAATGATCCGAATGGATTTATATATTATCAGGGGAAATATCATTTGTTCTATCAGCATTTTCCTTATGCCCCAAGGTGGGGAACCATGCACTGGGGGCATGCTGTAAGCGAGGATTTAATACACTGGAAGCATCTCGGCATAGCGCTTTTTCCTACAAAAAGTTACGACAGGAACGGTGTTTTTTCAGGAAGCGCCATTGAGAAAGAAGGGAAGCTTTTTTTGTATTATTCGGCAGTGCGGTATCTGGAAGAAGAGGACGAGAATATCCATAACGCGCCTGGCGACAGGTATGAGTCAAGCCAGGCCATGATTACATCCGAAGACGGATTCCACTTTGATAATTGGGAGGATAAGAGGCAGGTCATTCCGGTTATCCGCCAGGAGGCGGCGGGGGATTCGACGCATACGAGGGATCCAAAGGTATGGAAGGATGGGGACTGTTATTACATGGTTCTGGGAAGTACTTGCAGAGGGAATGCGGCGAGGATTCTGTTCTATAGAAGCAGGGACGCTGTGAACTGGGAGTATGTCAATCAATGCCAGGATAAGCGCTATGGGAAGATTATGGAGTGCCCGGACCTGTTTCAGGTCGGGAGTTCCCATGTATTTATCGGGTCGCCCATGTATTTTATAGAAGATGGGCTTGAGTATTCGAGCCATACGGTGTGCGCGCTGGCGGACTATGACGCGGGTAAGTGCCTCCTGTCACTTCCCGGCAGATATCAATTTGTAGATTACGGAATGGATCTCTACGCGGCTCAGACGAACACAGACCAGGAGGGAAGACGGGTCATGATAGCCTGGATGCGGATGCCGCGGACTGTGGAAGCGCCGGGAGAAAAGCCGTGGAACGGGATGATGTGCCTTCCGCGCGTAGTGGAGGTGGAAGACGGGCATATCTATTTTCGGGTACATCCGGCTGTGGACGCGTATTTTGACAAGGAACTTCCGTCAGTAGAAAGGCTGTTGGAAAAAGACCCTTTGGGAAGATATACGAGCCGGCTTAAGACAAAGCTGCATCCCAAAGAGAGACTGGATATCGGCGGCTATAAGATATGGATAGAGGAGGATTCAGTAAAAACGGACCGGAGCGAGGTGTTTGGAAACATAGAAGGATACCGTGCAGGCGGCAGTACGCCTAGGCTGTCCGGGAAATATGAGCTGGACATTTTCATTGACTCCAATTTAATCGAGATATTCGTTAATGGCGGACAGTATGTTCTGAGTCATGTGGTCTATGGTTTGAAGAGATATATTCGGGGGCGGGTGGAGCAGATATATGTGAGCTCGGAAGTAAGGTAAAATATTAGCTGCGTAGCAGCGATAATGGCTGCAACGCAGCCGAATCGAGCTGTATGGCTGAACTATTACATTTTCGGAGAATATTTGATCAAAAACAGTTGACTCTTCCCTAAGGTCAGAGGTTATACTCAGTATAGATTCGGATCAGGAAGTACAGGGAGGAAAGTTTTGATGTTTACCATAGGAGAATTTTCAAGAATATGCCAGGTGAGTGTGAAGACACTGCATCATTATGACCGCATAGATCTGCTGAAGCCGGAGAAGGTGGACGCATATACCGGATACCGTTATTACAGTCAAAACCAGATGGATACCATGCTCTTCATCCAGCGGTTGAAACGGTATGGATTTTCCTTGGAAGAAGTCAGAGGTTTACTGACTTGTACGGATGAAAGAGCGCTCTTTTCAAAATTGTTGAAACAAAAAGAAAAATTAAAACAAAAGATGCACGAGACAGAGATGATCATAAAAGAAATGTCCGCCCATCTCAAAAATTTTGAAAGGACGAGTGATATTATGGC
>CAMNWW010000028.1 GCA_946566415.1 uncultured Lachnospiraceae bacterium
GCATTAAAAATTGCCACGTCTAACAGTGCAAAAATTATAGGGAAGACAAACCTAGGTATGATAAAGGAAGGGAAGCAGGCGGATATTGTCGCCTGGGAGAAGGATCCAACGAAAGAACTTGATGCAATTAGAGAGGCTTCCTTTGTAATGAAAAAGGGGAAAATTGTAAAACATCAAGATAAAATATACAAAACCTTTTAACATTTGAAGTTGATTTTTTACATCTCCTCCACAGCTATACAACAAGCTTTCCGCAGCTTCCTGCTGTGACTGTGCCAACAGCCACGGCAGGAAGTTGTTCGCTGTGGCAGTAAAAACAGAGGATGACGGATAATGCAAAAACTATTGATAACACGGCTAAACTCGGATATAATTATGTAAATCGTAAAACACTAATTCTTTGGAGGCGCTGCACACCAGCAAACAGTATATATAACCAACCTTAAACATTACAGTGAGGTACTCAAAATGATAAAAACTGTATCGCAAACAACAATCGCTGACGTATTTTCAATAACCAGCGATAGAATATATAAAATACCAAAGTATCAACGTGAATATACTTGGGGAATTAAAGAATGGGATGCATTATTCAATGATGTAACCGAAAATGATTTTGGTTACTTTCTCGGCTCCTATATCTGTGTGAATAGCGGTTCTTTAAATGGAACAGTTTTAGAAGTTATCGATGGCCAACAGCGTTTTTCAACCATAACCTTATTGCTGGCCGCTCTTTACTCTGAACTTGCTAAACATAAACCCGAAATGGATGAAGACGACCTGAGTGAGCTTTCTAATTTGAGAAACGAGCTTGCGAATAAAAAGCAGAAATTTACTGCGGCAGGCGGCAAAGTAACTGAATATAGCCAGCGGCTTTTACTCCAGAAGCAAAACTCAAACGACGAGGACTATACCTACATTCTTTCTGATAACGGCATCATCACCGATAAGCATGTAAAACCTTTGAACTTCGGCAACAGAAGAATTGCGAAGGCTTATCGTCATTTCCTAAAATTAATTGCTGATGAAGCACAAGAAATAAAAACAGATAACCCCCATATTACTGACATTGGCGCGCTATTTAAGATTGTCAGAAAATTTGAAGCAGCCGTATTAGTAGGGATTGAAGTAGATACCAATAAAGATGCCTATATGCTTTTTGAATCTCTCAATCACAGAGGCGTCCCGCTTTCTGCACTTGATCTGATAAAAAACTCTCTTATTGCACAGGCTGAAAACTCTGCTGACGCAGATAATGCTTATGAACAATGGAAGCAGATATTAAAAGCCGTCGGACAAGACGACTACTCTGTTCAGGAGCGCTTTTTCAGACAATTCTATAATGCATTTAGAGATGAATTGAACGCACCGTATAAGTCGGCCGACAAGAAATATTATCTTGGCTATTTAGCAACAAGAACAACGTTAATCGATATCTATGAAAAGATGATTAAAAACGATTATCATACTCTTTTGGAAAATCTTTCGGAAAAAGCGAACAAGTACTCCATTATCGTTAACAATACTGACGATAAGTATGTTTACACATCAAGTTTGGAGAACTTAGCGAGAATTTCCGGCGCTCCGTCATACTTGCTGCTGATGTATCTTCTTACTAACCAAGGCAATTTGTGTCTTTCAGACGAAAATATTAGAGAGATCGTAGATGCTCTTATCGTTTTCTTCGTAAGAAGAAACTTAACCGACATTCCTAACACTCGCAAACTTACTCAATTGTTTATTGATATGATTGGGAAGATTAAATCTGAGAGTGGAAACAAAATCGTTGCAAATATTAAAGATATGCTCAAGTCTGTTTCGGCAGCTGATAAAACCTTTGAGGAAAAGCTCCGCGGTCCAATTTACGATGAGAATCCTGAAGCAACCCGCTTTGTTTTGTGCAATATCGAAGCACAGCATCAGACCAAGGAGATATATTCTGATTTGTGGTCCAGGGATACAAGCAACAAGTACGTTTGGACTATTGAGCATATACTCCCCGAGGGTGAAAATATCCCCAAGGAATGGGTTGATATGATTGCTAACGGTGATAAGGCAAAAGCAATCCAAATCAGAGCCGATTATGTACATACCATCGGTAACTTAACGCTTACCGGATATAATCAGAACCTTTCCAATATGTCTTTTGAACACAAGAAAGATCGAAAATCAAAGGACAAGACAAAGGACGTCGGTTATAGAAACGGCTTGTTCCTTAATCAGGACGTTGTGACTGAAACCAAGTGGACAGTCGATAAAATAACCGCAAGAACAGACAGGCTTGTGAAAACACTTCTTGAAATGTACGAGTGGTGATTTTAGCATGGTATTCTCCCGCATATGCCTTTTCCTCAAGCTCCTCTCATATTTATCGTATTCTTGAGTTGATTTTTTACATCTCTTCCACATCTATACAACAAGCTTTCCGCAGCTTCCTGCTATGATTGTGCCAACAGTCACGGCAGGAAGTTTTCGCTGTGACAGTAAAAACAGTGAATGGAGGAAAGCCGAAATGAAGAGGAGAAGGATGGGGAGAATGAAAATCATCGCCGCCGGCGCGATGATTCTAACCGCATTATTCTGGAGTACGCATAGGCCGCCTGTAGAAAATGTCAGTACCGCAAGGGAAGAAAAGGCGAGAGCCGCCGGTAGTTCAAAAGCACAAAATCCTATGGCGGATACTGAGGACGAATGGCGGCTCCGCCTGGTCAACCGCTGGAATCCTCTCCCTAAGTCCTGGTCGGTAAACGTCACACAGTTAAGAAACGGGCAGTCGATTGACGAGCGTTGTTATCCCGATCTGCAGGACATGATGGATGACTGCCGGACCAAGGGGCTGTCTCCGGTTATCTGCTCCTCCTATCGAACCTGGACCCGTCAGGAAGAATTGTTTAATGCAGAGGTCAATCTATTGAAAAATCAGGGATATAGTGACGAGAAAGCGAAAGAGAAAGCGGGGACAGCCATCGCCGTTCCCGGGACAAGCGAACACCAGCTAGGGCTGGCTGTGGATATCGTGGACAGCAGCTACCAAAGCCTGGACAAAGGTCAGGAGGACACTCCGGTGCAAAAATGGCTGATGAAGAATAGTTGGAAATACGGCTTCATTCTACGCTATCCTAACGGGAAAAGCGATATCACAGGAATCATCTATGAACCCTGGCATTACCGCTATGTGGGAAGGGAAGCGGCAAAAGAAATCTATCAGAGCGGTTTATGCCTGGAAGAATGGCTTGACGAAAATTGACGAAGGGGAGGGGAAACTTTCTGCTCCCCTGCTATGCCCTTCTAAGCTTACCAGTATCGATCCACAAACACCTCCAGCCCGATCCTTCTTATCACAGTCTCTCTGGTATCGTCGTCTTTTTGCGTTGCCACCGCAAAGTACTCGTCCTTAATTCCCGCCTGCAGTCCGTCTTCCTTCAATTGCAGGTAATCATATTTCCCGTCCGTTTCCACAATATTTTCCCCGTGCAGCGAAAGAGAATCCGCATATGCCGCAAGGACTTTACTCTTTGCGTATTCGAGCCGCATAAAATTGCGTTCCGGAACATAAGAATCCGCGCTCATGCGCAGTACTTGGCCGGTCACCGCGTTTAATACCAATGTAAGATCCATTTCCCGGGTACGATAGAGGATCGTCCAGTGCCCATACAAATCTTCCTCCACCAGAGGATCCAAAACTTCCGGCCTATTGATGCCGAACGACAGCATTATGTTCTCCTGTCCCTCTGACTGCGTGATCTTTGCCGTTTCCCCGATATAAGCAAGGTAAAATTCCTCTATCCATTGATTTGCGACCGCAACTGCCTCGTCCCTCTCCATCTGCCGTCCGAACAGCTCCGGATGCTCTTCCTCCCCGAATTCTTCCATACTTTTAAGAACTGCCTTCAGCTCGTAAGGAGACAATGTTGGTTTCGTTTTTTCCTCCTTACCGCCTGTCTCATTATTGTCCGCCGAAAGATACCCTTCCTGCGACAGCAAAGCGTTTCGCTGTTTCCTCAAAATTCCCTGCATTGCCGAATGTCCGGCATAAATAAAGATACATACTGCCAAAATGCCGGATATTGTACGCCAGTAGTTTTTATACCGCATCATCCGCACCGCCTTCCTCTGCCGCCGGAAGGCTCACCGTAACGGTCGTCCCCTCCTCTTCTGTACTATCAATCGTGAGGCTCCCTCCATGTATCTGCACGATTCTTACCGCCAGGGAAAGTCCGATTCCCGCGCTGTGCTGTTTCCTGGACCGCGCCTTGTCCACCATGTAAAATGCCTCCGTGATCCGTGAAAGCTCTTCTTTCGGAATTCCTTTTCCATCGTCGGCTACTCGAATGCAATATTCTTTTCCACACCTCTGTCCTTCGACCCAGATATTCTTACATTCTGCCTTTGCAGCGTTGTCCGTCAAATTGCGGATCAAAGATTTCAACAGATCATAGTCCGCCCTGACATGGGCCTGCTCTGCCCGAAAGTGAATCTTCACCCCCTCTATGACAGTCTCCCCGGCGATATCTTCTGTGAGAAATTCCCCGATCGGCATGACTGTGAGCGGAAAATCCTGACGGTTCAAATTGGTAAGATCCATCAGCTTCGATGAAAGCGCCTCCAGATGCATTCCCTCGTTCCAGATATACCACGCCGCACTTTTTACTTCCCTGCGGGTGAGCTCCCTTCGGTACAGCCTGTCCGCATAGCCGATTATGGAAGTGAGGGGCGTTTTCAGCTCATGCGCAAAATTCGACACAAAATCCTCCTTTTCCCGTGCGCTTCTTCTCAGATCCTCAATATTTCCTTCCACAGCGTCCGCCATACGGTTGAAGCTGTCCGCCAGTTCGCCCAGCTCGTCCCTGCCTTTGATATGAATACGTTCCGAGTAAGAGCCGCATGCGATCCGGTCCGCCGCCCGCGTCATCTTCTTGATCGGATTTGTCAATAACAGTGAAAGTCCGGTGATGAGGAGGACTCCCGCGCCCATCGCGGCATAAAAAAATTTTTCAAAATATTTCCCCAGCATTTCCTGCTGCCGAACCGCCTCCGTAATATCCGCCTTCGTGACAAATCCTACATTCCGGTCTTTCTGCTCCATCCTGCTGCCGATCAAAATAAAACTTTGCCCCTCCTTACGCACCACCCGATACCAATAGGAATCCTCTGACAAATCTCCAAGACCGATTCCCTCAAAGTCCTCCCTTTCCCCTGTACAGACGGCCGTCTGACCGTCGGCAAGAAAATATGCCGGTACTAAAATCTCCTTTCCCATTTCTTCAAAAGAGCCTCCCTTGACCGAAAACATTCTTGCCTGAACCGTATATTTATCGTGCTTGTATTGCTGCAGGGCGAATTCCAGTTCACGGCTGATCCTGGACTCAAAAGAATAAGAAAGGATAAGATAACCTGCCGCCAAAAAAGCAATCCCAAACACTGTGATGACACTGACAAAAAATTTTGTGAACAGACGCATATCATCCCTCCAGCCTGTAACCGATACGGAACACAGTTTTGATCTGCTCCTCCAGTCCCAGTTTTCTTCGGAGCCTTTGGATATGAGAATCTAAAGTACGTGTTTCCCCGGTGAACATCTCTTTCCATACCTTCTCGTAGAGCCGCTCCCGATACAGTGCGATATTTTTGTTTCTCACCAATTCAACCAGCAGGTCAAACTCTTTTATTGTCAAATCAACATTTTCGTTTCCCCGCATGACCTGCCTGGAATCTAAGTCGATTACTATATCACGATACTTCAGCCGGCGTTCATTTTTTCCCAGACGGCGCAGGACCGCCTCCACTCTCGCCGACAATTCCCCAAGCTGAAACGGCTTTGTAAGATAATCGTCAGCGCCCATTTTAAGCCCTTTGATCCGATCCTTTACTTCCCCTTTTGCCGTCAGAAAAATCACCGGCGTCCCTGTAGGCCTGATATATTCCATCAGTTCATATCCGTCTATTCCCGGAAGCATGATATCAAGTATTACTAAGTCAAACTTCTCTTCTTCAAAAATATCAGCTCCTTGTTCCCCGTCAAAGGCACATTTGCAGCAATATCCTTCCTCATTCAGATGCGTATATATCAGATTTGCGATCGCTTCATCGTCTTCAACGATTAAAATTTCAGGCATGGCGCGCCTCCTTCCTTTTCATTATTCTATCAGCAAGATGTTAAATACTTGTGTCATATTATGCCGTAATGTACATCATCCTTTTTCCTATATTCGGATTTTTTCCGAAAAAAAAGCATATACTATAAAATGCCAGATTCAAAAGAATCCACTTTGAAAGGAGAAAATATTACATGTGTACAGCGGCAACTTATATGACGAAAGATTTCTATTTCGGGCGTACACTGGACAACTGTTCTTCTTATGAGGAAGAAATCGTTGTAACTCCACGCAGATACCCCTTCTATTTCCGCAAAACACCCCCGCTCATGAACCACTACGCAATGATCGGTATCGCATATGTATGCCAGGACTTCCCTTTATATTATGATGCGGCAAACGAAAAGGGCCTTGCCATAGCAGGACTGAATTTTGTAGATAACGCAGTTTACAATGATATCGATTTAAAAAAGGACAATATCGCACAATTTGAACTCATCCCCTGGATCCTGGGACAGTGCTCTTCCGTAAAGGATGCGTGCAGACTCCTTGCTTCGATCAACCTGACAAATACTCCTTTTAGCGGCGACCTGCCTCCCGCCGAGCTGCACTGGCTGATTGCGGATAGAAACGGGGCGGTCACAGTCGAGTCTGTCCAGGACGGACTCAAAATCTACGACAATCCACCCGGCATTCTTACAAATAATCCGCCATTCCCGGAGCAGCTTTTCCAACTGAATAATTATATGGCGCTTTCCTGTAAACCGCCTCAAAACCATTTTTCATCCAAACTCTCACTAAAAACCTACAGTCTGGGTATGGGCGCGTTCGGCCTTCCTGGGGACCTGTCTTCCCAGGCCCGTTTTGTCAGGGCCGCTTTCACGAAAATGAATTCCCGCTCCGGGACGTCCGAATCCGACAGCGTGTCACAGTTTTTCCATATCCTTGGTTCCGTGTGCCAGCCCCGCGGATGCTGTGAAACAGACGAAGGCAAGTGCGAGGTTACGCTTTATACATCCTGCTGTAATGTGGATAAGGGCGTTTACTACTATACCTCTTATGATAATCACCAGATCTCCGCAGTCGATATGTACCGAGAAAATCTGGAAAATTCGTCTCTGGTACAATACCCTCTTATTCATGGTGAACAGATCAGGAGGCAGAACTGACAAAACAGATGTCAGTTCCGCCTCCTGTAATTGAATCCGTTGCTTGTCACATCGCCTTTATACTTCTCTCAATATGCCGGATTTCCTCTTTCGTCAGTTTATATTTCGCATAAAGCTTTTCATCCGTCCATTCCTCATTAAAATCCTGCAATGGTACAAAACGATATGTTTTCGATGTGGCGTCATGGCTTGCTTTTGCCAGGCTGTGCATAAACCTTGCAAACTTGGTCTGAAGATACTTAGCAAGATTTCCCGCGCTTATCTCATCCAGCCCAAGCCCCCCGCCGATAACAATATAAGCCTCTGTACATATAGTACCCGGCTCCCCGACAAATGTGTTCAGATTATCGTCGCTAAGCTCGGTCCCTACATTATTGGCTCTCGGCGTAAACACTTTCCATACGTCGATCAGCTCCTTATGTGAGGCGGCCAGCCCCTTCTCTACATAACCGTATTTCCTGCCCTTTCCCACACACTTTAAGGGCGAAACCATTCCGTTTGCAGACCGGCGCCAGACGTCCTTTTTTACAATATTGCTCTCAATCCCATAGGGCTTGCGGGACGACACATGTTCCGACAGAACGCCAGATGCCGCCGCTCCCATTACTTTGCCGAGTATACTGAGCGCCCTGTGATCCCGGATAAAAATGTCAAATCCTTCTGTACGGAGACGGCGCACATCCGTACTTACCCTTGTGCCGCTCTCATGCGTTACGATCTTCGTCATCTGTTTCGAGCTGTCATGCTCTCTGTCCCACAGGAAATAACAGACGCCGCCCCGGTTATTCGTGTCCGGGAAGATGTCCTCCGGGTGCAGACAGTCGTGAAGCTCCTTCATATGGATATCATCCAGCATGGAGTCCCTGAACTCATCCATATCCTTCCCGCCTTTCCCCCCGGTATACCATCTCGTAGGAATGATTACCGAAGCATAATCCGGCTCAAGGCTCCGGGCAATATTTACAAAATCAGGATAAATTGGCCTCGAACTGGCTCCTGCCCCTCCATCCTCCTCCTGATAGGGAGGATTTCCCACAACAGCGTCAAATAACATGTTACCACCTTCCTCATCCACATCATCCGCCAGAGATATCTCACCGAACCTCTTCTTCTGGGTCAATAATGCTGTGATCCTCGCAGAATCAATATCCCCGTCTTCTGTCCTTACATCGAGAAGGTCATAAGAACAGAACCTGCCGGCAATTGACTCTGTACTTAGCCCGAGAATTTTATACATCTTCCGTGTAAATTCATATGCGACTGAGGAAGTCGCAATTGACAATACCGAGTCCTTGATTTTCTCTGTCGGTATGCCGAGCCACGTGCATCTTTTGCAGACAGCCACGGCAAATTCTCCTACCTTACTGGCAATATCCAGTATTTTATGGTCCGTCAGACCTATTTTTTCAAAACAATCGTCCGGGATCATTCCTATCATGTCTTCTGCAATATTAATCGGAGTTGTGATCTCGGACTCCGACAGCTTTCCAAACTTGTTCACAGCCGTAAGCGCCCTTTGAACCGGAGGAACCGAATCATCATGGGACAATTTGTTAATATTTTGTATCTTATAGTCAAGCGTATTGAGGACGAACGGGTTCATATGCCGCCGCATAAGCGCCAGCACTCCCGCATCCAGCTGGAGATTTGCCATAATCCGATAATTGTCCCGGGTATCGGCATACATCAAGATATCATCCAGTGATGCAATGGTATCTTCTGTTAGGAAAGCAAAGAACAAAATCCTAGAATAATACGTTCTAAATTTATTCTCCAACGCCTGCAGTTCTGTCTCTTTCCCGCCGTCTGCGTTTTCAGAACCATCTTCCGCTCTATCCTCTTCTTCGGAGCCGCTGCCATTCTCCCCGGCGCCTGAATCGCCGTCTTCCGGTTCATCCATATCCGTCCCGTTTTCGCCGCCCTGATAAGCCTGCGTCTGCAGGCCTCCTTTTGAGCCGATCTCGGCCTGCCTCTTGACTTCACGCAGGATTTCTTCTATGGAAAATAGCGCCGTGTCGACGGGGATGTCCTGTGTTTCCTCCCGGACTCCCCGGCTGCTCGAATACCTGCTGATCTCGCTTAAGATATCCGCCGCTTCGACCCGCTCGATGCGGTTCTTGTTGAGTGTAATAATGGGAGAGATGCGCAGTTCTTCCTCCATCCGTTCCCGCAGGTGCGAATTTCCCGCCATATCGGTATTGACATTATAGATTAGTGATTTCTGTTCCTGCATCACAAACATTCTATGCGGGTCAAAATCAACCAGAAGTGTCTGGGGTTTCATATTGTAATGGATCGCCTCGCCGGACTCGTTCTCATATCTTCGTATATACTGATTCTGCAGCCGGAAAACAGCCTGGTCGTATTCCTGCGGGGAAGCTGTATCCTTCAGGAATATCATGGTGTCCCACTGTTCCACCGTGCTGCCTGTCAGCATACGGTTAACTGTCAGCGTGATTGTTTTCTGGTCTTTCTTCTCACAGTCTGCGACTTCCTTCTTTACTGCGGACACACTCCGGTACTGATTCTGTCTGTCCACCCCCGAAATATTGATTACCTTGTACTGGCCCAGGTTCTTGAATGAACCCGCATGAGCCGCCAGCAGCTCTTCCAGAGCGTCGCAGGACGCACAGTAGGGAAGCACGCACACGATGTGGCGGCACATCTTCCCTTCCTTGATCTTCTCATAGTCCAGAAAAGACAAGACGCGGCCATCCTCCTTGCTGCCGTCAATCGCCTCAAATAATTCCAACACTTCTTTTTCATGGATGAATTTCTTATGGCTTCCGTCGCTCTGCCTTGAAAGCGACCTCGGTTTAAACAAAGCAGAAAACGCATAGGTCGTCCCATTGCTTCTCAGTCTTTCCAACAGTTCCAGCGCGGAGGCGCTTGGCGCAAACGCGAAACGGACCATCTGCGGGAATCCAAAATACGGGTTCTTCCATTCCTCCTGCTGCTCGCTTTCAGGAAGCGCGTCGTTTGCCGCGTCCCATGCCTTCTGTTCTTTTACAATATCAGAAAACCGGCAGAATGTCACGATGTCTTCTTTGGCAAATTCGCTGCCCATCAGAATGCGGTACGGTGTCCCTGATAAATGCAGTGTAATCTTCACGTTCAGAGCTTTCAGCTGTTCCTTGGCATCCTCCAGTTCGACAAAATCTTCATCCTGATATTTATCCTTAACATCTCTTTCATACCCGGACGCACGGAGCACCTTTCCATAGCTTTGTGCCCTTGCGCCATAGTGCGTCTCATCGACGATCAAAAGATCAATGGTATTGAAAAATATTTCCCTGTGCTTCTCTTTGATCTCGTCGCCCTGTAAATCCTGAAGCGTCAAAAAAATCACTGCGCCCTTCCCGCTGTCAAGTTCATTCTGTACGGCGTTTTCATCCCGGTTCAATTCGTCGGCGGAAAGGAAGGTATAAACCTTACAGAAATTCTCCGCGCTCTGAACCGTTTTCTTCCACTCCTCTCGTACATCTGCCTTGGCAGATACCACAAGAACCGTCCGTGCAGAGATTTCCCTGGCACAGCAAAGGGCTGTGAACGATTTTCCAAAACGCATGACCGCATACATCAAAAAATTCCTGCGCCCGTTCCTTACAGCCGCCTTAAAATTCCGGATTGCTTCCGCCTGGTTCGGCCTCGGCTCCCACCATCCTGTAGGCGCGTAAGTATGTACCTCCGGCAAGCTTGTCTGCGAATTGTAATACTGATATTTATCTTCACCGTTTTCATAGCTTTCCTGTATATCCTTGATCGCAGCCTTTACATCCGCCTTCCCGGTATCCCTGAAAAATTCTTTTGAATAGTATACGCCGCAGGGAGTTTCCTGCGGCGTCAGCCTGTGTTTTTTGAGCCCTGCCTCCAAAAACTGGTGCACGGCAAAATCCCGGAAGAAAACTTCCGGCGTAATCATTGCTTTACTTTCAAATTCTTTCTCCAGATCCGGAAAATACCGCCGCCACTCATTCAAGCGCACAGATACCGGACGGTAGGTATCTCCTACCTTCAGATAATTCGGCACCGTGTTTGTGGTAAACGCATAGATATGCGGCTGCACACGCCCTATGATCAACTCATCCAGTAATTGTATATTATCCATATAAATCTCACTCTTTTTTCAAAAGGGAACGGTACAAAAACGTCGCCTTAGAACGCCAGTCATGTATCTTGCAATCTTCTTTCCCTGTCTCCCCAAAGGGAACGGTAAACGTCAGACCGTCCATCTGCCATATGTTCCAGGATATAATGCGGGCGGCCCTTCGTAGTTCCTCCTGCGCCGGTTCCCGCTCAAACCTATACCACATATTTTCCACAAATGTACATAACAGATTCTTTCTGGCAAGGAACAGGCTGTCGCCCTGAAACTCAAATCCGTAGATGCTCTCGTAGGACCGGTACGCCCATTTTACCCATTCCTCTTCATCTGACGTATTCTCACTTACAACCCGAAGCTTGCGGTCAAGAAATCCAATACGGTCTTTTACCTTGATCGGTCCTCCTGTCTGCATATCGTATCTGCTGGTCAGATACGGCGCTTCGCCGCAGGTGATCTCCAGCCGCCTTGCGTCTACATAATCAGTCCATCTGCGTCCCTTCTTATCTTCAAACTTTATCGGTTCCTCGTTCGTCGCCCAGCCATTATTTTGCGGTGAATTAAAAACATCTTCTCTTCCAAACCATGCCGCGTCAACCAAATTATTCTGCCTGTTGCAGATCCAGGATGGGGTAGATACCTCCGCCTTCATCTTAGTCCGGCTCGTTCTGCTGGACTTTGCCTTGGTACTGCGCGGCTGGACCATAGATGCATTCGTTCCCGTGACCAGCTCCATCATAATAGGGCTTTTGGCCCTGTAAGCATCCCCGTATTCTTCATAATCCCCCGTCGCCCAGATAATATTCTGTCTTGTCGTCCTGTCCTTTAACAGGATGCGAAGTACCGACTTGTCAAATTCTGTCATCCTATGCATTTTTATTCAGCAGACCTCCCAGCCTGCCTGCCAGAGGCAGCGCCGCCGGGTTTTGCATCAGATTCATACGGATCCCTTCTCCTCCCTTTAGACTGATGTTAAAATCCAGCCAACCCAGCATATACTGTTCATAAGCGCTTCCTGTCTTATTATAAGAACCGTTCTTTGCATCCGGCGCACTGCCAAAGAAATGATTCCAGTAAGCTGTACCGTTCTGATAACGGTAAATCCCATTCGTCTGTCCGGACCGCACCTTCTCAGAATACTTCTGCTTCCCGTACTCCGCCCCTTTAATCAGCGAGCGCATCTCATCGCCAAAACGCCGGTACTCCTCCATGGTCTTGTCATATACCGCCCATACAGAGTCCTTATCCAGCGCCGCAAAGCCGCGGGTGTCATAGGAGGTGCCGCCTTTCCCCCTCGCTTCCGTCAATCGGTTGTCCAGCCCCTCAATATAAACCTCCTTAAATCCCCGAAGCGCCCTCGCAAGCGTATCTGCAAGAAGCGCGCTGCTTCCTTCTGTCTTTGAAAGCTTATCCGTCTTCATGGAGAGCATTGCAAGGTCAAGGCCAAGCCTTTCCTCGCTCATATCATAAACATTTGCCTTCTTCTCCATCGCTGAAAGACCGGAAGCATACTGCCCCAAAGCATCTAAGTCCTTCAGGGTATATTCACCATCCTTTGCCTCCCCACCGGAAGAAACCGGCTGTTCTCTAAGCCTTGCCGCAATATACTCGTCATCCCTGGCAAGCCACTCATCCTCTGTTCCTTCTACACCGGTAAAGCACGGGTTCTGTCTCAGGAAATCTCTATACTCAGATACCCGTCCTTCCACGCCGTTTTTAAAGGATTCATATATCTTCTCTGTCTCACCGGCAACACCGTATTTGCCTAAAATACCGCCCACCGTCTCCGCGTATTCTCTGGCCGCGCTCTCAAGCGCATTCTCGTAGATCATATTCAGTTCATGGAGACGTTCCTTCTGCTTGGCCCCATCGTATGTATTCTTTATCTTATCTTCCATCGCCGCATAGCGGGAGACCAGGTAATCGACTTTCCTGTTAAATTCACCGGACTCAATCGAATCTGAACCAAACTGGACGCCGCGAAATTCAAACCCAAGCATACTGAGATCCGCATCGCTTACTTCGTCCGGCAGGCTCCCTTCCTTAAGCGTTCTTTCTATCTCAGGCGCGCTTAAGGTGAGATTCGACCTATCCACCGTCCCATCCAGGACGTCCTGTATATTAAAAGTGTTCATCTTCCTCCACTGCTTATTAATGGCGTCTTCCTTCGTATACCCAGAATGATCAACAGCAAAAAGAGAAAGCGTTATCCTTGACTGATCCGCCTTCTGGCTTATACTTTTTGTCCCCTGAGTATCTGTCTTTTCTTCCTGCGCCGCATATCCCTGGGCCAGCTTTGCCTGGGAAGACTGCGCAGTATTCGCCGCCGGAAGCGCTGCTATTCTCTCTGCTATTTTCATTGGATTACTCCTTGCATTATCGTCATACTTATGATATCGGCATGGCGCATGGTAAACATAACGATTGAAGCTGAAATATCAGAGAAACGGCATAGCCTGCGCTATGCCGTTTCTTTATCCGGTATTGGTTTGATCTTTATCTTATATATCCTCACAAGCAAGATGAAAGACAAGGTAAGTGAAACCAGCTCCGCGATCGCGATCGACCACCACACCATACTCAGTCCGAAAAACTTCGCAAACAGATAGGCTACCGGCAGGATGACAACTAGCTGTCTTGCCGCCGACACGATCAGGCTGTATACTCCGTTTCCCAAAGCCTGGAATACTGAACTGGATACGATGCCGAACCCTGCGAATATAAAGCTAAGCGATATAATCCGAAGCGCCGGAACCCCGATCTCCACCATGTGTTCAGAGGCATCGAACAGCTTGCGGAGCATGAGTTCCGGAGCAATCTGGAAAATAGCAAATCCGGCAGCCATAATCATAAGCGCTATCACAAGACTTAACTTGATCGTCTCTATAATACGTTTTCGGTTCTTCGCGCCATAGTTATACGCAATAATCGGAATCATCCCGTTATTCAGCCCAAATACAGGCATAAAAATAAAACTTTGCAGCTTAAAATAAATACCAAAAACGGCCGCCGCGGTAGAAGAAAACATCAGCAGAATCTTGTTCATGCCAAATGTCATGACTGAACCGATCGCCTGCATGATGATAGAGGGAATCCCGACCTTATAGATCGCCCCGATCGTTTTCCCGTCCGGCCTGAAATGCCGCATATTGATATTGATCTCTTTATTTTTCGTCAGGTTCGCATAAAAAGACATGCTCACCGCAATAAGCTGCCCGGTCACAGTCGCCACTGCCGCCCCGGCCACCTCCATTTTCGGAAAACCAAACAACCCGAAGATCAGGATCGGATCCAAAACGATATTGATGACCGCCCCGGTCCCCTGCGTTATCATGTTATAGATCGTCTTTCCTGTAGACTGCATCAGCCTTTCAAACGTGACCTGCATAAAAATACCGACTGACAGCACACAGATAATCGTCAGATACTGTGTCCCGTAATGGACGATCTCGGGATCATCTGTCTGCATACGGAAGAAAAATCCAGCGCCGAACAAACCGAACAACGCAAAAACCAGACAGCTTGCCAGCCCGAGAAAAATTCCATTTTTCGCGGCGCTGTTCGCTCCTTCAAAGTTCTTCTCACCCAGGTTCCTTGACAAAAGCGCGTTGATACCGACCCCTGTCCCTGCCGAAACAGCGATCATCAACGTCTGGATCGGAAATGCCAGAGAAACGGCCGTAAGAGCGTCCTCGCTGAGCTTGGCCACGAACATACTGTCCACAATATTATACAATGCCTGTACCAGCATCGAGATCATCATAGGCAGAGACATTGTAATTAAAAGCCGGGGGATCGGCATAACTCCCATTTTATTTTCCCTGACCTCAGTATTTGCCATATATATCCTCCTCTTTCATTCGCATATAGTAGTATGAATTCATATCAGACTTGGACATTATAGCATTGTGCGGTATATTATGCAATCACGATTTGTCCGTTATAGTTACTATTCACAGATCAATGTCATTAAGTTAATAGCGAACTGCCTGAAATGGTTAGATTCTTTTTATGAG